>NZ_JBJGYN010000047.1:0-37317 GCF_054050015.1 Geodermatophilus sp. SYSU D01176
GGCGGCGCACCCCTGCGCCGCCGCCCGTCCCCGGGTGGACGTGCCTGTGTGCACCGCCACCCGTCCCGCTGGGGCCAGACCGGATGAGGTCTGCGACCACCCGGCGTTCCCAGCAAGAACAGACACCGATCGGCAGGAGCAGAAGACAGCGATGGCGGGACAGAAGATCCGCATCCGGCTGAAGGCCTACGACCACGAGGCGATCGACGCCTCGGCGCGGCGCATCGTCGACACGGTGACCAAGACCGGTGCGCGCGTCGTCGGCCCGGTGCCGCTGCCGACGGAGAAGAACGTGTACTGCGTCATCCGCTCGCCGCACAAGTACAAGGACTCGCGCGAGCACTTCGAGATGCGCACGCACAAGCGCCTCATCGACATCCTCGACCCGACGCCGAAGACGGTGGACGCGCTCATGCGCATCGACCTGCCGGCCTCGGTCGACGTCAACATCCAGTAAGGGCAGTCAGCAGACATGGCGAGCACATTCCGTGGTCTCCTCGGCGAGAAGCTGGGCATGACCCAGGTCTTCGACGAGAACAACCGCATCGTGCCGGTGACCGTCGTCAAGGCGGGCCCGTGTGTGGTGACCCAGGTGCGCACCCCCGAGGTCGACGGCTACTCCGCCGTCCAGCTCGGCTTCGGTGAGATCGACCCGCGCAAGGTGAACAAGCCCGAGGGCGGGCACTTCACCAAGGCGGGCGTGACCCCGCGTCGGCACCTGGTGGAGCTGCGCACGAAGGACGCGTCGGACTACACGGTCGGCCAGGAGCTGACCGCCGAGGTCTTCGACGGCGTGGCCAAGGTCGACGTCATCGGCACCAGCAAGGGCAAGGGCACCGCCGGTGTGATGAAGCGCCACGGCTTCCGTGGCCTCGGCGCCGCGCACGGCACCCAGCGCAAGCACCGGTCGCCCGGTTCCATCGGCGGGGCCTCGACCCCCGGCCGCGTCTTCAAGGGCCTGCGCATGGCCGGCCGCATGGGCGCCGTCAAGACGACGACCCTGTCGCTCACGGTCCACAAGGTGGACGCCGAGCGCGGGCTGCTGCTGATCAAGGGCGCGATCCCCGGCCCGAAGGGCGGCCTCGTGCTCGTCCGCTCGGCCGTCAAGGGTGGCCCCGTGGGGAGTGAGAACCAGTGACCCAGGCGACCGAGACCCGGACCGACCGTCAGGTCGACGTCCGGACCCCGGCGGGGGAGACCTCCGGCAGCGTGACGCTGCCCGGTGAGCTCTTCGACGCGTCGGCCAACGTCTCGCTGATGCACCAGGTCGTGGTGGCCCAGCTGGCCGCCGCGCGCCAGGGCACGCACGCGACGAAGACCCGTGGCCAGGTCAGCGGCGGCGGCGCCAAGCCCTACCGGCAGAAGGGCACCGGCCGCGCCCGTCAGGGCTCGACCCGCGCGCCGCAGTTCGAGGGCGGTGGCACCGTCCACGGCCCGCAGCCGCGCGACTACTCGCAGAAGACCCCGAAGAAGATGAAGGCGGCCGCCCTGCGCGGCGCCCTCTCCGACCGGGCCCGCGAGGACCGCGTGCACGTGGTGAGCACCTTCGTGGACGGCGACGCCCCGAAGACCAAGGCCGCGCTGGCGACCCTCGAGTCGATCACCCGGGCCAAGCGGGTCCTCGTGGTCCTCGACCGCGACGACGTCCTCAACTGGGTCAGCCTGCGCAACGTGCCGCAGGTGCACCTGCTCGAGGCCGGCCAGCTCAACACCTACGACGTGCTGGTCGCCGACGAGGTGGTCTTCACCGAGGCCGCGCTCGCCGAGTTCGTGGCCGGCCCGGCCAAGGGCCGCGGGGTCGCCAAGCCCGACCTGACCACGCCGGACGTGCCGGGTGCCATCCCGTCGATCCAGCCGGCCGAGGGCACCACTGACCTGGACCTCGCCACCGAGACCACCGAGGAGAAGCCGTGAGCGTCCGCGACCCCCGGGACGTCCTGCTGTCCCCGGTCATCTCGGAGAAGAGCTACGGGCTGCTCGACGAGAACCAGTACACGTTCGTCGTCCTGCCCGAGGCCAACAAGACGCAGATCAAGATCGCGGTCGAGCAGGTCTTCAACGTGAAGGTCCTCGGCGTGAACACGATCAACCGCCAGGGCAAGCGCAAGCGCAGCCGGGGCAACAAGCTCGGCAAGCGCAAGGACACCAAGCGCGCCATCGTCTCGCTGGCTCCCGGCGACCGCATCGAGATCTTCGGTGGTCCCGGCGCCTGAGCGCCGCGACCGATCGGACCAGAGATAGAGGACTGAGTCAGCAATGGCTATCCGCAAGTACAAGCCGACGACGCCGGGCCGCCGCGGTTCCAGCGTCGCCGACTTCGCCGAGGTCACCCGCGACCATCCCGAGAAGTCGCTGGTCCGGCCGCTGCACGGTCGCGGCGGGCGCAACGTCCACGGGAAGGTCACGGCGCGGCACCAGGGCGGCGGGCACAAGCGCGCCTACCGGGTGATCGACTTCCGCCGGGCCGACAAGGACGGCGTGCCGGCCAAGGTCGCGCACATCGAGTACGACCCGAACCGCACCTCGCGCATCGCGCTGCTGCACTTCGCCGACGGGGAGAAGCGCTACATCATCGCGCCGGCGCGGCTGAAGCAGGGCGACACGGTCGAGTGCGGCCCCGCGGCCGACATCAAGCCGGGCAACAACCTGCCGCTGCGCAACATCCCCGTCGGCACGGTGGTCCACGCCATCGAGCTGCGGCCCGGTGGGGGCGCGAAGATCGCCCGCTCGGCCGGGACCAGCGTCCAGCTGGTCGCCCGTGAGGGCCGGCTCGCGCAGCTGCGCATGCCGTCGGGGGAGATCCGCAACGTCGACGTCCGCTGCCGCGCGACCGTCGGCGAGGTGGGCAACGCCGAGCAGTCGAACATCAACTGGGGCAAGGCCGGCCGCATGCGGTGGAAGGGCAAGCGCCCGACCGTCCGCGGTGTCGCCATGAACCCGGTGGACCACCCGCACGGTGGTGGTGAGGGCAAGACCTCCGGTGGTCGCCACCCGGTGAACCCGAAGGGCAAGCCGGAGGGCCGCACGCGCAAGCGCAAGGCCAGTGACGCCCTGATCGTGCGCCGCCGGCGCACCAACAAGAAGCGCTGAGCGGGTAGAGGAGTCCGACAGACATGCCACGCAGCCTGAAGAAGGGCCCGTTCGTCGACGACCACCTGCTCAAGAAGGTGGACGCGCAGAACGACAAGGGCACCAAGAACGTCATCCGGACCTGGTCGCGCCGTTCGACGATCATCCCGGACATGCTCGGCCACACGATCGCCGTCCACGACGGCCGCAAGCACGTCCCGGTCTTCGTGACCGAGGCGATGGTCGGGCACAAGCTCGGCGAGTTCGCGCCCACCCGCACCTTCCGTGGGCACGTGAAGGACGACCGCCGGTCCCGGCGCGGCTGACCAGGTAGAGAGAGATACCCATGACTTCCCAGCTGGGAGAGGAGACGCCGACGGCCCGGGCCACCGCCCGGTTCGTCCGCGTCACCCCCATGAAGGCACGCCGGGTGGTGGACCTCATCCGCTACCTGCCGACCGACGAGGCCCTGGCCCTGCTGCGGTACGCGCCGCAGGCGGCCAGCGAGCCGGTCCTCAAGGTGGTCGCCAGCGCGGTCGCCAACGCCGAGCACAACCTGCGGCTCGACCCGGCTGCGCTGGTCGTCAGCGCCGCCTACGTCGACGAGGGCCCCACGCTGAAGCGGATCCGTCCGCGCGCCCAGGGCCGCGCCTACCGCATCAACAAGCGGACCTGCCACATCACCGTCGAGGTCGCGGAGGTCTCCTCCGGCACCGAGCTCGCCGGCAAGTCGCGCACGGCCCGCCGCCGTACCGGGCAGTCCGGCCCGGCAGCCCAGCAGACAGGGCAGCAGAGCAACACGAGGGGAGGGACCCGCTAGTGGGTCAGAAGGTCAACCCGCACGGGTTCCGACTGGGCATCACCACCGACTACAAGTCCCGGTGGTACGCCGACAAGCTGTACAAGGACTACGTCAAGGAAGACGTGGCCATCCGCAAGCTCATGTCCAAGGGCATGGAGCGGGCCGGCATCTCCAAGGTGGAGATCGAGCGCACCCGTGACCGGGTCCGCGTCGACATCCACACCGCCCGGCCGGGCATCGTCATCGGCCGCCGCGGCGCGGAGGCCGACCGCATCCGCGGCGAGCTGGAGAAGCTCACCGGCAAGCAGGTGCAGCTGAACATCCTCGAGGTGAAGAACCCCGAGGCCGACGCGCAGCTGGTCGCCCAGGGCGTCGCCGAGCAGCTCTCCAGCCGGGTCAGCTTCCGCCGCGCCATGCGCAAGGCCATGCAGTCGGCCCAGCGCAGCCCGCAGGTCAAGGGCATCCGGGTGCAGTGCTCGGGTCGTCTGGGCGGCACCGAGATGAGCCGGTCGGAGTTCTACCGCGAGGGCCGGGTGCCGCTGCACACCCTCCGGGCGAACATCGACTACGGCATCTACGAGGCCCGGACCACCTTCGGCCGCATCGGCGTGAAGGTCTGGATCTACAAGGGCGACGTCAGCGGCTCGCGGGCCGAGCGGGAGGCCCTCGAGGCCCTCGCCGCGCGCCAGCAGCGCCGTGAGCGGGCCCAGCGCCCGCAGCGCCGCTCCGGCTCGTCGGGCACCACCGCCGGCGGGACCGAGGCCGGCCGCGCCGCCGCGTCCTCGACCGGTCCGGCCGTCGACGCCACCGACAGCGCGGTGGCCGCGACCTCCGGCGAGGTCGCTCCCGAGCAGACCGTCGCCGAGAGCGCGGGCGCCGAGGCCACCGCGGCGGCCGAGAACACGGCCGCGCAGAACACCACCACGTCGACTGAGCAGGGGGTCTGACACCGTGCTGATCCCACGGCGCGTCAAGCACCGCAAGCAGCACCACCCGAGCCGCTCGGGTCGTGCCAAGGGCGGCACGGAGATCAACTTCGGCGAGTACGCCATCCAGGCGCTCGAGCCGGCGTACGTGACCAACCGGCAGATCGAGTCCGCTCGTATCGCCATGACCCGCCACATCCGTCGTGGCGGGAAGGTCTGGATCTCCATCTACCCGGACCGCCCGCTCACCAAGAAGCCGGCCGAGACCCGCATGGGTTCCGGCAAGGGCTCGCCCGAGTGGTGGGTCGCCAACGTCAAGCCCGGCCGGATCATGTTCGAGCTGTCGGGCGTCGCCGAGCCGGTGGCCCGCGAGGCCATGCGACGGGCGATCCACAAGCTGCCGATGAAGTGCCGCTTCATCACGCGTGAAGGAGAGGTGTGATGGCCGCCGGTCTGACCGCTCCCGAGCTGCGTGAGCTCTCCGTCGAGGAGCTCGCCACGCGGCTGCGCGAGTCGAAGGAAGAACTGTTCAACCTGCGGTTCCAGGTGGCCACCGGCCAGCTGGACAACAACCGGCGGCTGCAGACGGTCCGCCGCGACATCGCCCGGATCTACACGATCATGCGCGAGCGCGAGCTGGGCCTCTCGGTCGCCCCGAACGAGGGTGTGGCATGAGCGAGCCCCAGGAGACGCAGACCGCGTCGGGCCCCGGCCTGGCCGGCCGTGGCTACCGCAAGGTCCGCGAGGGCCTCGTGGTCAGCGACAAGATGGACAAGACCATCGTCGTCGAGGTCGAGGACCGCGTGAAGCACGGCCTCTACGGCAAGGTCATCCGTCGCACCAGCAAGCTGAAGGCCCACGACGAGCAGCAGGTCGCCGGCATCGGTGACCGGGTGCAGATCATGGAGACCCGGCCGACGTCGGCCACCAAGCGGTGGCGGCTGGTCGAGGTCCTGGAGAAGGCCAAGTAGGACGGCTGGGGGCCCTCGTGGCTCTCGTCGGGAGGCGCCCTCCGGGGCGGGTCCAGGAGCGAGTACCCTGGACGACTGGCGCGCTCCTGCGGGCGCGCGCCCATCCCGGTACCCGTGCACGGACGCACCGGCGGCTGACGTCGCCGGTGCGTCCGCACGTGGGTGCCGGACAGCCGGTTCACCGTTCCGGCCCGGCTGTCACATCTGAGATCAGGGAGTAGGACGTGATCCAGCAGGAGTCGCGACTGCGGGTCGCCGACAACACCGGTGCGAAGGAGATCCTCTGCATCCGGGTGCTCGGCGGTTCCGGGCGACGCTACGCGGGCATCGGCGACGTCATCGTCGCCACCGTGAAGGACGCGCTGCCGGGTGCAGGGGTCAAGCGGGGTGACGTCGTCAAGGCCGTCGTCGTCCGCACCTCGAAGGAGCGTCGTCGTCCGGACGGCTCCTACATCCGCTTCGACGAGAACGCCGCGGTCATCATCCGCGACAGCGGCGACCCGCGCGGGACGCGCATCTTCGGCCCGGTCGGCCGTGAGCTCCGCGACAAGCGCTTCATGCGGATCATCTCGCTCGCTCCGGAGGTGCTGTGACCATGGCTGCGAAGAAGGACACGACGGTCAAGGCGCCGTCGATGAAGGTCAAGAAGGGCGACACCGTCGTGGTGCTGTCCGGCAAGGACAAGGGCGCCAAGGGCCGGGTGATCGCCGCCTACCCGAAGCTGCAGAAGGTCCTCGTCGAGGGTGTGGGCCGGGTCAAGAAGCACACCCGGATCAGCTCGAACCAGCGTGGTGCCCAGTCGGGCGGGATCGTCACGCAGGAGGCTCCCATCCACGTGAGCAACGTGATGGTGATCGACTCCGAGGACAAGCCGACCCGGGTCGGCTACCGCAAGGACGAGGAAGGCCGCAGCATCCGGGTCTCGCGGCGCACCGGTAAGGACCTCTGACGCCATGAGTGCACCCACCCGTGAGCTGCCCCGCATGCTCGCCCACTACCGCGAGTCCATCGCTCCGGCGCTGCAGTCGGAGTTCGGCTACGAGAACGTCATGCAGATCCCGCGGCTGACGAAGATCGTCGTCAACATGGGCGTCGGCGAGGCCACCCGTGACGCCAAGCTGATGGACGGCGCGGTCCGCGACCTGACCGCCATCACCGGGCAGAAGCCGGCCGTCGTCCGGGCCCGCAAGTCCATCGCCCAGTTCAAGCTGCGCGAGGGCATGCCGATCGGCGCGAAGGTGACCCTCCGCGGCGACCGCATGTGGGAGTTCCTGGACCGGCTGCTGTCGCTGGCCCTGCCCCGCATCCGTGACTTCCGCGGCCTCAACGCCAAGCAGTTCGACGGTCACGGCAACTACACGTTCGGCCTGACCGAGCAGTCGATGTTCCGCGAGATCGACGTCGACAAGATCGACCGGCCGCGGGGCATGGACATCACGCTGGTCACCACCGCCACGAACGACGAGGAGGGTCGCGAGCTCCTCCGCCTGCTGGGCTTCCCGTTCGCCGGCCAGCCCGTCGTCACCACCACCCGCTGAGCCGGGGGAGGAGACACCCAATGGCCAAGAAGGCGCTGATCAACAAGGCGGCCCGCAAGCCCAAGTTCGCGGTCCGCGGCTACACCCGGTGCCAGCGGTGCGGTCGCCCGCACTCGGTCTTCCGCAAGTTCGGCCTGTGCCGGATCTGCCTGCGGGAGATGGCGCACGCCGGCGAGCTGCCGGGCGTCAGCAAGTCCAGCTGGTGAAGGACCCCGCTACCCCCCACGCCTCGCAGGATCGGCGCGGGACCCTGTAGCGGGGCCGTCTCCAGCACCTCACCAATCGAGCACCACCGATCGCCGAGAGGCCCACGCGGGAGCGCGTGAGGAACCGCGGCGAGAGAGGCAACACCCGACATGACGATGACCGACCCGATCGCGGACATGCTCACGCGGATCCGGAACGCCAACCAGGCGTACCACGACTCCACGACCATGCCGTCGTCCAAGCTGAAGACGCACATCGCCGAGATCCTCCAGCAGGAGGGCTACATCGCCGGCTGGACCGTCAACGAGGTCGAGAAGGACGGCACCACCCGCAAGGAGCTGGTGGTGGACCTCAAGTACGGCCCCAACCGTGAGCGGAGCATCGCCGGCGTCCGGCGCGTCTCCAAGCCCGGTCTGCGGGTGTACGCCAAGTCCAACGCGCTGCCGAAGGTGCTGGGCGGCCTCGGGGTGGCGATCATCTCCACCTCCACCGGGCTGCTGACCGACCGCCAGGCGAACAAGAAGGGCGTGGGTGGGGAAGTCCTCGCCTACGTCTGGTGAGGAGCGAGTGACATGTCGCGGATCGGACGACTGCCGATTCCCGTGCCCGGTGGCGTGGACGTCACCATCGACGGCCAGACGCTGAGCGTCACGGGCCCCAAGGGCACGCTGAGCCACACCGTCGCCGCGCCGATCACCGTCGAGCGCGGCGAGGACGGCACGCTGCAGGTGCAGCGGCCGGACGACGAGCGGGAGAGCCGGGCCCTGCACGGACTCTCGCGCACGCTCATCGCCAACATGATCACCGGCGTCACCGAGGGCTACACCAAGACCCTCGAGATCGTCGGCGTCGGGTACCGCGTGCAGGCCCGTGGGTCGGACCTCGAGTTCGCCCTCGGCTACAGCCACCCGGTGCCCGTGAGGGCCCCCGAGGGCATCACGTTCACGGTCGAGTCCCCGACCCGCCTGCGGGTGACCGGGATCGACAAGCAGCTGGTGGGCCAGGTCTCGGCCAACATCCGCGGGCTGCGCCGTCCGGACCCGTACAAGGGCAAGGGCGTGCGCTACCAGGGTGAGGTCGTCAAGCGCAAGGTCGGGAAGACGGGTAAGTGATGGCACAGACCGAGAAGAGTGGCGCTCGGGCCCACAAGCCCGTCGGCACCGACGTCAGCACCGCGCGACGGGTCTCCCGCCTGCGCCGGCACACCCGCCTGCGCAAGCGCGTCGGCGGCACCCCGGAGCGCCCGCGCCTGGTGGTCAACCGCAGCTCGCGGCACATCCACGTCCAGGTCGTCGACGACACCGTCGGCCGTACCCTGGTCAGTGCCTCGACGCTGGACGCCAGCCTGCGCAGCGCCGAGGGCGACAAGTCCACGCTGGCCCGCCGGGTCGGCGCCCTGGTGGCCGAGCGCGCCCAGGCCGCCGGCATCACCGCGGTCGTGTTCGACCGGGGCGGCAACCGGTACCAGGGCCGCATCGCGGCGCTGGCCGACGGCGCCCGCGAGGGTGGGCTGGACTTCTGATGAGCGACACCGCGAACGAGCAGATCGAGAGGGACGTCTGATGCCAGGACCACAGCGACGCGGCGGCGGCGCCGGCGGCGGCAACGACCGCCGGGACCGTCGTGACGGCGGGCGGGGGCCCGGCGGCGCGCCTGCCGAGAAGAGCAACTTCATCGAGCGCGTGGTGGCCATCAACCGCGTGTCCAAGGTCGTCAAGGGTGGTCGGCGCTTCAGCTTCACCGCGCTGGTGATCGTGGGCGACGGCGACGGCACCGTGGGCGTCGGTTACGGCAAGGCCAAGGAGGTGCCCGCGGCGATCGCCAAGGGCGTCGAGGAGGCCAAGAAGCACTTCTACAAGGTGCCGCGCATCGCCAGCACCATCCCCCACCCGGTGCAGGGTGAGGCGGCGGCCGGCGTCGTGCTGCTCAAGCCGGCCAGCCCCGGTACCGGTGTCATCGCCGGTGGCCCGGTGCGTGCCGTGCTCGAGTGCGCCGGCATCCACGACGTGCTCTCCAAGAGCCTCGGGTCCTCGAACCCGATCAACATCGTGCACGCCACCATGCAGGCGCTGAAGGAGCTCGTCCGTCCCGAGGAGATCGCGGCCCGCCGCGGTCTGCCGCTCGAGGACGTCGCTCCCGCCGCCATGCTGCGGGCGCGCGCGGGCCAGGGGGTCTGAGATGGCGCAGCTGAAGGTCACCCAGATCCGGTCGGCGATCGGCACGAAGCCCAACCAGCGCCAGACGCTGCGCTCGCTGGGCCTCAAGCGGATCAACGACTCGGTCGTCCAGGAGGACCGTCCCGAGATCCGCGGGATGGTCGCGACGGTGCCGCACCTGGTCACCGTCGAAGAGATCAGCTGAGCAGGGACACACGATGACTCTCAAGGTCCACCACCTGCGTCCGGCCCCCGGCGCCCACACCCCGAAGACCCGCGTGGGTCGCGGTGAGGGCTCCAAGGGCAAGACGGCCGGCCGCGGCACCAAGGGCACCGGCGCCCGCGGCAACACGTCCGCGCGCTTCGAGGGCGGGCAGACGCCGCTGCACATGCGGCTGCCGAAGCTGTCGGGCTTCAAGAGCCCGAACAAGGTCGTCTTCCAGGTCGTCAACCTCGACCGGATCGCGGCCCTGTTCCCCCAGGGCGGCTCGGTGAACCCGGACACCCTCGCCGAGGCCGGCGCCGTGCGGCGCGGGCAGCCGGTGAAGGTGCTCGGCACCGGCGACCTGGGCGGCGTCCAGGTCCACGTGCACGCGCACGCCTTCTCCGCGTCCGCCGCCGAGAAGATCGGCGCGGCCGGGGGCAGCACCACCCGCATCTGAACGAGGACGACCCCGGGGCGCCCACCGCGCCCCGGGGTCATCTGCTGCCCGGCCCTCGCTTCGAGCGGCCGGGCTCGTTGCTAACCTCATCCGACCGAGCAGGGGAGGGCACGTGCTGCAGGCGTTCGCCGCGGCGTTCCGGACGCCAGACCTCCGGCGCAAGCTGCTGTTCTCCCTGGCGATCATCGCCGTGTACCGCCTGGGGGCCGCGATCCCCGGTCCCGGCGTCTCCGTCGAGGCCATCAACAGCTGCCTCGAGCAGGCGCAGGCCTCCGACCAGCGGGACCTCTACTCGCTGGTGAACCTGTTCTCCGGCGGCGCACTGCTGCGGCTGTCGGTCTTCGCGCTCGGCATCATGCCGTACATCACCGCGAGCATCATCGTGCAGCTGCTGGTCGTGGTCATCCCGCGGTTCGAGCAGCTGAAGAAGGAAGGGCAGTCGGGTCAGGCCAAGCTGACCCAGTACACCCGCTACCTGACGATCGCCCTCGCCGTCCTGCAGAGCACCGGCATCATCGCCCTCGCCCGCAGCGGCCAGCTGTTCCCGGGCTGCTCGCAGGACATCATCCCGTCCGACTCCGTGTGGACGACGATCGTCCTGGTGGTCGCCCTGACCGCCGGCACCGCCGTGATCATGTGGCTCGGCGAGCTGCTGACCGAGAAGGGGATCGGCAACGGCATGTCCGTGCTGATCTTCACCTCGATCGCGGCGCGGATCCCCGCCGAGGGCGGCGCCATCCTGCAGACCCGCGGCGGCGTCGTCTTCGCGCTGGTCTGCCTGCTGGCCCTCGTGGTCATCGGCTCGGTGGTCTACGTCGAGCAGGCCCAGCGCCGCATCCCGGTCCAGTACGCCAAGCGCATGGTCGGCCGCCGCATGTACGGCGGGACGTCGACCTACCTGCCGCTGAAGGTCAACCAGGCGGGCGTCATCCCGGTCATCTTCGCCTCGTCGCTGCTCTACCTGCCGCAGCTGATCACCCAGCTGCAGGGCAACGAGACCGGTCCGGTGCGCCAGTTCTTCGAGAACTACGTCATCGACCAGAGCAGCCCGGTGCACATCGCGATCTACTTCGGGTTGATCGTCTTCTTCACGTACTTCTACGTGTCGATCACGTTCAACCCGGAGGAGCGGGCCGAGGACATGAAGCGCTACGGCGGCTTCATCCCCGGGATCCGCCCCGGCCGGCCGACCGCGGAGTACCTGCAGTACGTGCTGTCCAGGATCACGCTGCCCGGCTCGATCTACCTGGGGCTCGTGGCAGTGTTGCCCAACCTGTTCCTCTCCATCACGCAGGAGGGGCAGAACCAGAACTTCCCGTTCGGTGGCACCGCGGTGCTGATCATGGTCGGAGTGGGGTTGGAGACGGTGAAGCAGATCGAGACGCAACTCAACCAGCGCAACTACGAAGGGTTCCTGAAGTAGTGCGCGTCGTCCTGCTGGGCCCCCCCGGTGCGGGCAAGGGGACCCAGGCGCAGATCATCGCCGGCCGGCTCGGCGTCCCGGCCATCTCGACCGGCGACATCTTCCGGTCGAACGTGAGCGGCCAGACCCAGCTGGGCCTGAAGGCCAAGAGCTACATGGACGCCGGGGACCTCGTGCCCGACGAGATCACCGTCGCCATGGTCAAGGACCGGCTCGCCGAGACCGACGCCAAGGGCGGCTTCCTGCTCGACGGCTTCCCTCGGACCATCGCCCAGGCCGAGCAGCTGCGGAACTCCCTGCAGGAGCTCGGCCACGGCCTGGACTGCGTGCTGGAGCTCGTCGTCGACGAGGACGAGTTGGTGCGCCGGCTCTCCGGGCGCCGCATGCTCGTCGACGGCGAGTGGGTGCAGCGCGACGACGACAAGCCGGAGACCGTGCGGCACCGGCTGCACGTCTACCGGGAACAGACCGCCCCGCTGTCGGGTTGGTACCGCTCCGAGGGACTGCTCATTCAGATCGACGCCATCGGCGAGATCGAGGAGGTCACGGAGCGGGCGATGTCCGCGCTGGCGGCCTGCGGGGGCGGGCGTCCCGACGGGTCGAACGCGGGCTGAGGACAGGCGGCGCAGATGACGGCCGCCGGGATCCTCGGCCGGCTCCCGCTGCTGGCGAAGTGGAGTGGACGGATGATCCAGATCAAGACGCCGCACGAGCTCGAGCTCATGCGCGCGGCCGGGCTCGTCGTGGCCGGTGCCATCGCGGCCGTCCGCGCTGCCGTCCGGCCCGGTGTGACGACCGGTGAGCTGGACGCCATCGCCGAGGACCACATCCGCAGTGCCGGGGCGGTGCCGTCGTTCCTGGGCTACCACGGGTTCACCGGCAGCATCTGCGCGTCGATCAACGACGAGATCGTGCACGGGATCCCGGACCGGGGCCGGGCACTCGCCGAGGGCGACAACATCTCGATCGACTGCGGCGCGATCCTCCAGGGCTGGCACGGCGACTCGGCGGTCACCGTCACCGTCGGGCCGCCGTCCGCCGAGGACGCCGCGCTCATGGACGTCACCGAGCGGTCGATGTGGGCCGGCCTGGCCAAGGCGCTGGCCGGGGGTCGGCTCACGGACATCAGCCACGCCGTCGAGCAGACGATCACCGCGGAGCAGCACCCGTACGGGATCGTCGACCACTACGGCGGGCACGGCATCGGCACCGAGATGCACCAGGACCCGCACGTGCTCAACTACGGCCGTCCGGGCCGCGGGCCGCGACTGGTCCCCGGGCTGGCACTCGCCATCGAGCCGATGGTCACCGTCGGCGACCCCGCCACCGTCGAGCTCGAGGACGGCTGGACCGTGGTCACCAAGGACGGGTCGCGCGCGGCCCACTTCGAGCACACCGTCGCCATCACGCCGGAGGGGCCCTGGGTCCTCACGGCCGAGGACGGCGGCGTCGCGGGGCTGGCTCCCTTCGGGATCACCCCCCGCACCTAGGGCCGCGGAGGCGCCGTCCGGGTGTGACGCTCCACCCTGCCCCAGCGCGGGGGCGGGTTGGAGAGGCGCGCCGGGGCGGGGTACAGTGGCCGATGGCGCTCGCGCCGCCCTGCTGTCGTGCTGTGGCCGTACGACCCGGGGCGCCCTCGCGGGAGCGTCTGCACCACACCGTTCTGTACACCACCGAGTGCGTCCGCCGGGTCCCGGCATGGGCGCGCGAGGACACCAGCACCACCGAGTCAGGGAGGCCGTGTCGGGCATGGCGAAGAAGGACGGGGCCATCGAGGTCGAGGGTCGCGTCGTCGAGCCGCTGCCCAACGCGATGTTCCGGGTCGAGCTGCAGAACGGGCACCGGGTGCTCGCCCACATCAGCGGCAAGATGCGCCAGCACTACATCCGCATCCTGCCCGAGGACCGCGTGGTCGTGGAGCTCTCGCCCTACGACCTGACCCGCGGTCGCATCGTCTACCGGTACAAGTAACCGCCGCTGCGCGCAGCCCCCAGGGGCGGGCGCGCTCGGCGCACGATCGACAGGAATGAGGGGCGGCACCGGTGAAGGTCCAGCCGTCGGTGAAGAAGATCTGCGACAAGTGCAAGGTGATCCGCCGGCACGGCCGGGTCATGGTCATCTGCGACAACGCCCGCCACAAGCAGCGGCAGGGCTGAGGGAGTACCTGGACATGGCACGACTGGCCGGCGTCGACCTGCCCCGCGAGAAGCGGATGGAGATCGCGCTCACCTACATCTACGGCATCGGCAAGACCCACGCCAAGGAGACCCTGGCCGCGACGGGCGTCAGCCCCGACCTGCGCGCCAAGGACCTCACGGACGAGGACCTGCTGAAGCTGCGCGACTACATCGACGAGCACTTCCGCGTCGAGGGTGACCTGCGCCGCGAGGTGGCCGCCGACATCCGCCGCAAGGTGGAGATCGGCTGCTACCAGGGGCTGCGTCACCGCCGCGGTCTGCCCGTGCACGGGCAGCGCACCCGCACGAACGCGCGCTCCAGCAAGGGCCCGCGCAAGACCATCGCCGGCAAGAAGAAGGCCGGCAAGAAGTAAGCCGTGAGGCGCGTCGTCGCACGACCCGTGAGGGCGGGAGCGACGGCGCGCCGCACGTGCGCATCTGGCCACTGATCAGAAGGAAACCGGAGAGACATGCCTCCCAGGGCTCGCGCTGCGGCTGGTGCCAAGAAGGTCCGCCGCAAGGAGAAGAAGAACGTCGCCCACGGCGCCGCGCACATCAAGAGCACGTTCAACAACACGATCGTGTCGATCACCGACCCCACCGGCAACGTGATCAGCTGGGCCTCCGCCGGCCACGTCGGCTTCAAGGGCTCGCGCAAGTCCACGCCGTTCGCCGCGCAGATGGCCGCGGAGAACGCCGCGCGCAAGGCGCAGGAGCACGGCATGCGCAAGGTCGACGTCTTCGTCAAGGGCCCCGGCTCCGGCCGTGAGACCGCCATCCGGTCCCTCCAGGCCACCGGCCTCGAGGTCGGCCAGATCCAGGACGTGACCCCGCAGCCGCACAACGGCTGCCGCCCGAAGAAGCGTCGCCGGGTCTGACCGGCCACTGACGAGACTGACGAGGAGTACCTGACGTGGCCCGTTACACCGGAGCCGACTGCCGCATGTGCCGGCGCGAGAAGATGAAGCTGTTCCTCAAGGGCAGCAAGTGCGAGTCCCCGAAGTGCCCGATCGAGATCCGGCCCTACCCGCCGGGCGAGCACGGCCGGGGCCGCAGCAAGGACAGCGAGTACCTGCTGCAGCTGCGCGAGAAGCAGAAGGCGCGCCGCATCTACGGCGTCCTGGAGAAGCAGTTCCGCGGTTACTACGAAGAGGCCAACAAGAAGTCGGGCAAGACCGGTGAGGTCCTGCTGCAGATCCTCGAGTCGCGCCTCGACAACGTCGTCTACCGGGCCGGCTTCGCCGAGTCCCGCGACATGGCCCGCCAGCTGGTGCGCCACGGCCACATCCGGGTCAACGGCCGCAAGGTCGACATCCCCTCGTACCGGGTCAGCGCCAACGACATCATCGAGGTGGCCGAGAAGTCGCGGCGCATGCTGCCCTTCGAGGTCGCCCAGGCGCGCGCCGGCGAGCGCCCCGTGCCGCCGTGGCTCGAGGTCATCAGCAGCCAGCTGCGCGTGCTGGTCCACAGCGTCCCGGCCCGCCAGGTGATCGACACCCCGGTCCAGGAGCAGCTGATCGTCGAGCTCTACTCCAAGTAGCAGTAGAAGGGCTCCCTGCAGGGTCCCACCGTGAAAGGACCCCGTCCTCCCCACCCCTCGCACGCTCGGGGCGGGACCCGGGACGGGGCCGGCGGCGGGACCCTGCAGGGACCAACGGCTCCGGCGGGCGGACAGATGTCCGCCGGGGCCCGCACCACCCCCTCACGGCGTCATATGGCGGTCGCCGGAGGACTCGAAGGAGAACAGCACCATGCTCATCGCACAGCGCCCCACGCTGACCGAGGAGACCATCTCCGAGCAGCGCTCGCGGTTCGTCATCGAGCCGCTGGAGCCCGGCTTCGGCTACACCCTCGGCAACTCCCTGCGCCGCACCCTCCTGTCGTCGATCCCCGGCGCTGCTGTCACCAGCATCCGGATCGAGGGCACCCTGCACGAGTTCACCACCGTGCCGGGCGTCAAGGAGGACGTCACCGAGATCATCCTCAACCTCAAGGGCCTGGTCGTCAGCTCGGACTCCGACGAGCCGGTGACCATGTACCTGCGCAAGCAGGGCCCCGGTGAGGTCACCGCCGCCGACATCGCGCCGCCGGCCGGCGTCGAGGTGCACAACCCCGACCTGCACATCGCCACGCTGAACGGCAAGGGCCGGCTGGAGATCGAGCTGGTCGTCGAGCGCGGCCGCGGCTACGTCCCCGCCCCGCAGAACAAGCAGCCCGGCCAGGAGATCGGCCGCATCCCCGTCGACTCGATCTACTCGCCGGTCCTCAAGGTCACCTATGCCGTCGAGGCGACCCGCGTCGAGCAGCGCACCGACTTCGACCGCCTCGTGGTCGACGTGGAGACCAAGCCGTCGATCGCCCCGCGCGACGCCATCGCGTCCGCCGGGTCGACCCTGGTCGAGCTGTTCGGCCTGCTGCGCGAGCTGAACATCGACGCCGAGGGCATCGAGGTCGGCCCGAGCCCGGCCGAGGCCGCCGACATCGCGAATTTCTCGATGCCGATCGAGGACATGGACCTCACCGTCCGGTCCTACAACTGCCTCAAGCGCGAGGGCGTGCACACCGTCGGTGAGCTCGTCACCCGCTCCGAGGCCGACCTGCTGGACATCCGGAACTTCGGGGCCAAGTCCATCGACGAGGTCAAGATGAAGCTGGCGGCCATGGGCCTGGCGCTCAAGGACAGCCCGCCCGGGTTCATCCCCACCTCGGTCGAGAGCTACGACGAGGGCTACGAGACCGACGCCTACCAGGGCCACGGCGAGTTCGCCGCCGGCTACGACCAGGTGCAGTACGACGACGGGTCCTACCAGGAGACCGAGCAGCTCTGACAGCGCGTGCCGGACGGCGGGGCGACCCGCCGTCCGGCGCCGCTGCCGGGCCCGCCACACTGGCCCGGACGCCCCACCAGCGCTCCGCGCACGAAACACCAGCACATCACGGAACGCAGCCGGCACCGCGGCCCGGCAGCCTGAGGAAGGACCGACATGCCCACCCCCACCAAGGGCCCCCGTCTCGGCGGTTCCCCTGCGCACGAGCGGCTGATGCTGGCCAACCTGGCCACGTCGCTGTTCGAGCACGGGCGGATCACCACCACCGAGGCGAAGGCCAAGCGGCTGCGTCCCCTGGCCGAGAAGCTGGTGACCTTCGCCAAGCGCGGGGACCTGCACGCCCGCCGTCAGGTGATGTCGACGATCCGGGACAAGGACGTCGTCCACACGCTGTTCGCCGAGATCGGGCCGCGCTTCGCGGACCGTCCGGGCGGCTACACCCGCATCACCAAGGTGGGCCCGCGCAAGGGCGACAACGCCCCCATGGCCGTCATCGAGCTGGTCGAGGGCCAGACGGTGGCCCAGCAGGCCGTCGGCGAGGCCGAGCGTGCCCGTGGCACCCGGTTCGCCGGTGCCGCCTCGGGTGCGGGTGCCGCTGCCGCCGCCGGTGAGGTGACCGCCGACGCGCTGGCGACCGCCGACGCCGACACGACCGACGCCGAGGCCACGACTGCCGACACCGAGGCCGCGACGACCGACGCCGAGCCCGCCGCCGCGGACGCCGGCGCCGAGGAGCCCGTGGCCGTCGACGCCGAGTCCCCGGACGACGTCAAGGGCACGGACGGCGCCAAGTGAGCGGGCGGGAGAACCCGGGCGAGGGCGCCCCTGCCGGTGCCGCCGGGGTCTCCGCCGGCGGCGGTGACCAGGGGGCGACCCTCGAGGGCGAGACGACCGGGCCCGGCGGCGACACCTCGCCGGCCGTGAGCGCGGGCGACGTCGACCCGGAGGCCCAACAGGTCGTCGCCGACGTCTTCACCCCCGACGGCGAGCACCAGGACGACGCCGACGTCACCCCGGAGCCGCAGCGCGAGAACGTCGCCGTGGTCGACGACCCGGCGCTGTCCCCGGACGTCGCCCGTGCCGCCGCTGCCGAGGTGGAGGCCGCCGAGCTCGGTGACGCCGCGACCGCCGGCCTGCAGGCCCCCGGGGGCGAGGCCGCTCCCGACCCCCAGTGAGCGGTCGCTGACCACCCACCGCACTGCTGACGAGCCCGCCACCGCACCCGGTGGCGGGCTCGTGCGTCTCCGCTTCGGGATCGCCTACGACGGCACGGCGCTGCACGGCTGGGCACGGCAGCCCGCTCAGCGCACCGTGCAGGGCGACCTGGAGGAGGTCCTGGCCAGGGTGCTGCGGCAGCCGGTCTCGCTGACGGTCGCCGGCCGCACCGACGCCGGGGTGCACGCCACCGGCCAGGTCGCTCACGCCGACGTCCCGCGCGCGGTCTGGGAGGGGCAGCGGGCGAAGCTGGTGCGCCGGCTGCGCGGCGTGCTGCCGCCCGACATCGCCGTCACCACCGTCGAGGAGGCGCCGCCGGACTTCGATGCCCGGTTCGGGGCGCTGCGGCGGCACTACGTCTACCGGCTCACAGACGCCGACAGCGGCCCGCCGCCGCTGCGCCGGGCCGACACGGTCGGCTGGCCCCGGCGGCTGGAGGCCGACGCGATGGCAGCTGCTGCCCAGCCCCTGCTCGGCCTGCACGACTTCGCCGCCTTCTGCCGCCGCCGCGAGGGGGCGACGACGATCCGCACCCTGCTCACCCTGGCCGTGGCCCGCGACGGCGACGTGGTGACCGTGCGGGCCTCCGCGGACGCCTTCTGCCACTCCATGGTGCGCAGCCTGGTCGGCGCGCTCACCGCGGTGGGGGAGGGGCGCCGTCCGCCGGAGTGGCCCGCGGCGCTGTTGACCGCCACCGAGCGCTCGAGCGAGGTGCCGGTCGTCCCGCCCGGCGGGCTGACGCTGGTGGGGGTCGACTACCCGCCGGATGCCGAGCTCGCCGCGCGCGCGGTGGTCACCCGGGGTCTGCGGGGCTGAGCCCGCTCAGGGGAGGGCGGCGACGGCCTCGTCGATCGGGGTGTCCCCGCTGACGAGCTCGACCACCTCGTCGGTCTTGCCGGCGTCCAGCAGGGCGGCCACGACCGCGGCGACGTCGTCCCGGGGGACCTCGCCGTACTCGACGCCGTGGGCCAGGGTGACCCGGCCGGTGCCCGGCTCGTCGGTGAGCCGGCCGGGCCGCAGGATCACCGTGTCCAGCGCGGGCCGGGGCAGGATCGCGTCCTCGGCGGCCAGCTTGGCCTGCAGGTAGACGGCGAACACCGGGTCCATGCCGCGCGGCGTCCCCTGGCGGGCCTGCTCGACGCCCATCGACGACACCAGCACGTACGGCCGGACGCCTGCCCGCTCGGCGGCGTCGGCGAGCAGCAGGGCCGCGCCCTTGTCGACGGTGTGCTTGCGGGCCTCGCCGCTGCCCGGGCCGGCGCCGGCGGCGAAGACGACGGCGTCCGCGCCGGACACGACCTCGGCGACCTGGTCCACGGAGGCCTGCTCGAGGTCGAGGACCACGGGGTCCACGCCGTCGGCGCGCAGGTCGTCGGTGTGCGCGGGGTTGCGGACGATGCCGACCACCGTGTCGCCGCGGCCGGACAGCAGGCGGCCGAGGCGGCGGGCGACCTGCCCGTGGGCCCCGGCGATGACGATGCGCATGCCGCTGCCCTACCCCCGGGGTCGGCGGGGAACCCGGCGGGCGGCGGCCGCCCGGGCGCGGGCGAGGTCGGCGGGGGTGTCGCAGTCGGTCCACGGCGGCGGCTGACCGGGCACGACCTCCGGGTGCAGCCGCCGCACGGCCAGCGGGGCGAGCACCCGGCGCACCGACGTCGGCCCGTCGACGTCGGCGACCGCCGCGCGCAGCGTCGCCGTCCGCCACACCCCGAGCAGCAACTGGTCGCGGTCGGTGTCGTCGACCACGAGCACCCCGTCGCCGGTGAGCCGTTCGCGCAGCGCCCGCACCAGGTCCGCGGTCACGAACGGCAGATCGCCGGCGAGCAGCGCCACCACCTCGGTGGGCACGTGCGCCAGGCCCGCCCGCATCGCGGCCACCGGGCCGCCGCGTGGCGGCTCCTCCCGCACCACCTGGACGTCGGGCGGCACCGGCTGCGGCGGGCCGACCACGATGCGCGGGGCGGCGTCGGGGACGGCGGCCAGGACCGCCGCGAGGATGCTCCGACCGCCGACGTCCAGTTGCGCCTTGGCCTGCCCGCCCATCCGCGCCGCGCGGCCGCCGGCCAGGACGACGGCGGCGTAGGGCGGCAGCGCGGGCACGCTGCGACCGTAGGGCCCGGACGTGGGTACCGTCGCCCTCCGTGGGACGAGTGACGAGCCGGACACCGGTGCTGCGCATCCGCGGCGCGGCGCACAGCACCCGCCCGGACACCGTGGCGGCCGAGGAGCCGCTGGAGATCCGGCTGGGCGGGACGCCGCTGGCGGTCACGATGCGCACGCCGGGCGACGACTTCGACCTGGTGCACGGCTTCCTCGCCACGGAGGCGGTCATCGGGTCGGCCGACGACGTCGCCGGGCTGCGGTACTGCAACTCCGTCGACGAGGAGGGCCGCAACACCTACAACGTCGTCGACGTCGACCTCGCGCCCGGCGTGGCGCCGCCGGACACCGCGCTGGACCGGAACTTCTACACGTCGAGCTCGTGCGGGGTGTGCGGCAAGGCCAGCATCGACGCCATCCGCACGAAGACGCGGTACGACGTCGCCGGGGACGGCGTCCGGGTGCCCTTGCCGACGCTGCTCGCGCTGCCCGACCGGCTGCGGGCCGCCCAGCAGGTGTTCGACAAGACCGGCGGGCTGCACGCGGCGGGGCTGTTCACCGCGGACGGCGAGCTGGTGGCCCTGCGGGAGGACGTCGGCCGGCACAACGCCGTCGACAAGGTCATCGGGGACGCGCTGCGCGAGGGGGGGCTGCCGCTGGCCCGGCACGTGCTGATGGTGAGCGGCCGGGCCAGCTTCGAGCTGACCCAGAAGGCGGCGATGGCCGGCATCCCGGTGCTCGCGGCGGTGTCCGCGCCGTCGTCCCTGGCCGTGGAGCTCGCCGCCGACGTCGGCATCACGCTGGTCGGCTTCCTCCGCGGCGACGGCTGCAACGTCTACACCCGCACGGAGCGCATCGTCCTGCCGGAGTGAGCGGTGGGGGACGGCACCCCGCGTGAGCCGCCCTGCGAGGCGGGCCGAGGAGTGGGGGCCGGAGGCTCCCCGGCGAGAACCGGGATGGGCTCAGCGCAGCGGGGGAACGGCACCTGGCCGCGGTGTCGCCCGGAGGACGACATCAGACATGGTCGCCGCCGCGGAGCTGCGAGACCACGTGGGGGAGCAGCGGACCGAGGACGGCCAGGCCGTCCTCCACCCCGCCGGTGGAGCCGGGCAGGTTCACCACGAGCGTGCGTCCGGCGGTTCCGGCGACCCCGCGGGACAGCACCGAGGTCGGCACCTTCCCCTCGCCGTAGCGGCGGACCGCCTCGGCGATGCCGGGCGCCTCGCGCTCGAGCACCCGGCGGGTGGCCTCGGGGGTGACGTCGGTGGGGGACAGCCCGGTGCCGCCGGTGGTGACGACGACGTCCGCGCCGGAACCGATCGCCTCGAGCAGCACCATCTCCAGCTCCGCGGCGTCGTCGGGGCGCACGTGCGGTCCGTCGACGGTGAACCCCAGCGCGCGCAGCCCCTCGGCGAGCGCCTGCCCGCTGCGGTCCTCGTAGACGCCGGCCGACGCCCGGTTGGACGCGGTGACGACGACGGCCCGCGCGTCCTCCGGCAGGGAGGTGGTCACCGCCGCCACTCCCCGCTCTTGCCGCCGGACTTGGCCAGCAACCGGACGTCGGTGATCACGGCCCGCGGGTCGACGGCCTTCACCATGTCGATGACCGTGAGCCCGGCGACCGCGACCGAGGTGAGCGCCTCCATCTCCACGCCGGTGCGGTCGGCGGTGCGGGCGGTGGCGACGATCTCCACGGCGTCGTCGGCCACGGTGACGTCGACGGTGACCCCGTGCAGCGCGATCGGGTGGCACAGCGGCACGAGGTCCGGCGTCCGCTTGGCCCCCGCTATGCCCGCGATGCGCGCGACGGCGACGGCGTCGCCCTTGGGCACCCCCTCCCCGCGCAGCAGCGCCACAACCTCGGGGCTGACCAGCACCCGGCCGGCGGCGGTCGCCTCGCGGGCGGTGACCGGCTTGGCGGAGACGTCGACCATCCGGGCGGCGCCGCGCTCGTCGACGTGGGTGAGCCGCGGTTCGGTCACCGTGCTCTCCTCGTCGTCTCCGGCACTGCTCCGCGCCTCGTTCGCTGGCGCTCGCTGCGGTGCTCACAGCACTGTCGGCTCACTGGAGTGCTCCCTCGATCAGCACGACGTCCACGGGGGCGCCGGCGGGCAGTTCGGTGACGTCCTCGGGGACGACGACCAGGCAGTTGGCGCGGGCCAGGTGCGCGACCAGGTGCGACCCCGGCCCGCCGACCTGGGAGACGGTGCCGGCGTCGTAGCGGCCGCGCAGGAACTGGCGGCGCCCGGCGGGGGAACGCAGCGGGGCGGTGAGCGTCGCCGGGGCCCGCAGCCGGCCGGGGGCGGCGTGGCCGAGGGCGCGGCGCAGCGCGGGCCGGACGAAGACCTCGAAGGAGACGAACGAGCTGACCGGGTTGCCGGGCAGGGTGACCACCGGGACCCCGTCCACCGTGCCGGCGCCCTGGGGGCCGCCGGGCTGCATCGCGACCTTGACGAACTCGACGGTGCCGAGCTCGCGGAAGGCGTCCTTGACCACCTCGTAGGCGCCGGCGCTGACCCCGCCGCTGGTGACCAGCAGGTCGGCGGTCGCCAGCTCGGCGCGGACGGTGGCGAGGAACTGGCCGACGTCGTCGGGGACGAAGTGCAGCCGCCGTGCCGTCCCCCCGGCGTCCTCCACGGCGGCCACCAGCAGGGCGGAGTTGGACTCGTAGATCTGCCCGGGCAGCAGCGGCTCCCCGGGGTCAACGAGCTCGCTGCCGGTGGAGAGCACGAGCACGCGGGGGCGGCGGCGGACCCAGAGGCTCCGCGCGCCGACGGCGGCGGCGAGCCCCAGCTGCGCGGCGCCGAGCGGGGTGCCGGCGGTCAGCGCGACCGTCCCGGCGGTGATGTCCTCCCCGGCGCGCCGCAGGTGGGTGCCGGCGGCGGGGGCATCGCGGATCTCCACGACGTCGGTGGCGCCGTCGGTGAGCTCGACCGGCACGACCACGTCCGCGCCGGCGGGGAGCGGAGCGCCGGTCATGATCCGCTGCACGGTGCCCGGCTCGAGGGGGCGGACGTCGGTGCGCCCGGCCGGGACGTCGTCGGCGACCGGCAGCCGCACCGGGAGGGTGACGAGCTCGGCCGAGCGCGCGGCGTAGCCGTCCATCGCCGAGTTGTCGAAACCGGGCAGCGACACCTGGGCGGTCACGTCCCGCGCGAGCACCCGGTTGTGCGCGGCCGCCAGCGGCACCTCCTCCTCGCCCAGCGGAGCGAGGAGCGCCGCGACGACCGCCTGGTGTTCCTCGACCGTGCGCACGGGACACATCCTGACCGATCGGCACCGGGCACACCGGGGAGGGCGGGCGCATGGCCGACGTCGTGGTCCTGGGGCAGGTCGGCCGCGACCTCGTGCTGCGCACCGCGACCCTGCCCGAGGCCGGCGGCTCCGCGACCGTCGCCGGGCGCCGGGAGCTGCTCGGCGGGAAGGGCGCCAACCAGGCCGTGGCGCTGGCGCAGCTCGGCGTGCCGGTCGCCCTCGTCGGCGTCGTGGGCGACGACTCCGCCGGCACCGAGGCGGTCGCGCAGGCCGCGGCCGACGGGATCGACGTCTCGGCGGTCCGGCGGCGGCGCGGTGCGGCCACGGCGCTGCTGGTCGACCTGGTGGAGGACGGCGGCGTGCGGCGGCTGCTCGAGGACGTGCCGGACGCCGTCCTGCTCACCCCGGACGACGTGGCCGCGGCCGCGGACCAGCTCGCCGCCGCGCAGGTGGTGAGCCTGCAGCTGCAGCAGCCCGGGGCCGCCGTGGTCGCCGCGCTGCAACTGGTCCCCGACGGCGCGCTGGTCGTCGTCGACGGTGCACCGGAGGGCGACGCCACCCGCGACGCGGTGCTGACGCGGGCCGACGTCGTCCGCGCGGACGCCGCGGAGGCCCGGCTGCTCACCGGACGCCACCTGTCCGGGGTGGAGGACGCCCGGGACGCCGCCGCCGACCTGCTCACCGCGGGGCCGCGGGTGGTCGCGTTGAGCGTGGGGGAGGAGGGCGACCTGGTCGCCTGGCGGGCCGGACCGCGGTTCGCCGTCGCCGCGCAGGAGCTGGAGGTGGACCCCGGCTGGGCCGACGGCGACGTCCTGGTACCGCTGCTCGGCGGGTCGCCCGTCGACCCGACCGGCGCCGGGGACGTCTACGTCGCCACGCTCACCGCGACGCTGCTCGGCGGCGCCGTCCCGGAGGACGCCGCCTGGGCCGCGGCCGGCCTGACCGTGACGCACGCCGGCGGGCGCCCGGACCTGACGCCCGGCCGGCTGCGCGAGGCGGTGGCCCACCACCGGCGCCGCTGACCAGCCCGTTAGGGTCGGAGCCCTGGACGGGGCGCGACGGAGGTGGGCGATGTCCGAGGTCGACCGGATGCTGGCGGCCAACGCGGAGTGGGCGGAGCGGTTCCCCGGCTCGAAGGACGTGCGACCGGCTCGCCGCGTCGCCGTGGTGGCCTGCATGGACTCCCGGATGCCCTTGTTCCAGATGCTCGGGCTCGAGGTCGGCGACGCGCACGTCATCCGCAACGCCGGGGGCGTCATCACCGAGGACGTCGTCCGCTCGCTGACCGTCTCCCAGCACGTGCTGGGCACCCGCGAGATCCTGCTGGTGCACCACACCCAGTGCGGACTGCAGGCCACCGACGACAACTCCTTCGCCGACCTGGTGGAGCAGGCCACGGGGCGCCGGCCTCCGTGGGCGGTGCGCGCCTTCCGCGACGTCGAGGACGACGTGCGCGAGTCGATGCGGCTGATCCACGAGAGCCCCTACCTGCTCTCCCGCGAGGTGAGGGGCACCGTCTACGACGTCGACAGCGGGCTGCTCCGCGAGGTCGTCGTCGAGGACTGACCGCGGCAGGAGGAGCGCCGTGGTCCGGCTGGTATCGTCGTCCGCTGGTGCGTGCGGCCGGCTGGTGTCCGCGTGCCGTCCCGTCTCCCGTGCTCGGTGAGGCGATCCCACCAGCCGATCCGACGACGACGGAGGACACGAGCGCCGTGCGCACGTACACCCCCAAGCCCGGCGACATCAGCCGGGCCTGGCACGTCATCGACGCCACCGACGTGGTGCTCGGTCGACTCGCCAGCCAGACCGCGGTCCTGCTCCGCGGCAAGCACAAGCCCCAGTACGCCCCGCACGTGGACGTCGGCGACTTCGTCGTCATCGTCAACGCCGGCAAGGTGGCCCTGACCGGCTCCAAGCGGGACGAGAAGATCGCCTACCGCCACTCGGGCTACCCGGGCGGCCTCAAGCGGATCCCCGTCGGCGACCAGCTGCGCACGCACCCCGACCGCGTCATCGAGCGCGCGATCAAGGGCATGCTGCCGCACAACAGCCTGGGCCGTCAGATGCTCAAGAAGCTGAAGGTGTACGCCGGGCCCGAGCACCCGCACGCCGCTCAGCAGCCCCAGCCCTTCGAGATCAAGCAGGTGGCCCAGTGACGACCGCCCTCACCGTGACCGACGCCGAGGGGCGTCCGGTGCAGACCGTCGGCCGGCGCAAGGAGGCCATCGTCCGCGTGCGCCTGCTGCCGGGCACCGGTCAGTTCCGGCTCAACGGCCGCACCATCGAGGAGTACTTCCCGAACAAGGTGCACCAGCAGCTCATCCGTGAGCCGTTCGTGACCGTCGAGCGGACCGAGCAGTACGACGTCGTCGGCATCCTCCGGGGTGGCGGCGTCAGCGGTCAGGCCGGCGCGCTGCGCCTGGCCATCGCCCGCGCGCTCGTCGCCGTCGAGGCCGAGGACCGCCCGGCCCTCAAGAAGGCCGGCTTCCTCACCCGGGACGCCCGCGTCACCGAGCGCAAGAAGTACGGGCTCAAGAAGGCCCGCAAGGCGCCTCAGTACTCGAAGCGCTGACCGGTACGCCCGTGGGTCGCCTCTTCGGGACCGACGGCGTCCGGGGTCGGGCCAACGCCGACCTCACGCCGGAGTTGGCCCTCTCGGTGGCACGTGCTGCCGCCGGCGTGCTCGCCGACCGCGACGGGACCTCGCGTCCCGTCGCGGTCGTCGGCCGTGACCCCCGCGCCAGCGGGGAGATGCTCGAGGCCGCCGTCGTGGCGGGTCTCGCCAGCGCCGGTGCGCGGGTGCTGCGGGCCGGGGTGCTGCCCACCCCGGCGATCGCGCACCTCACCGCGCACACCGGTGCGGACCTCGGCGTGATGATCTCCGCCAGTCACAACCCGATGCCCGACAACGGCATCAAGCTCTTCAGCCGCGGCGGCCACAAGCTGCCCGACGTGGTCGAGGCTGCGATCGAGCAGGCCGTGACCGGCGGCGAGACCGGCGGCCCGCGGCCCACCGGCGCGGAGATCGGCCGGGTCTCCGACCTCGCCGACGCCGGCGCGGTCTACGTCGAGCACCTGCTCTCGACCGTCCCGCGGCCGCTGTCCGGCCTCACCCTCGTCGTCGACTGCGCCCACGGCGCGGCCGCGGTGTGCGCGCCCGAGGTCTACCGCCGGGCCGGCGCCACCGTGCACGTGATCGGCGGCGAGCCCGACGGCTGGAACATCAACGACGGCATCGGCTCCACCCACCTCGGCCCGCTGACCGAGGCCGTGCGCGCCCACGGCGCCGACCTCGGCATCGCGCACGACGGCGACGCCGACCGCTGCCTGGCGGTCACCGCCGAGGGCGACGTCGTCGACGGCGACGCGATCCTCGCCGTCTGCGCGCTCGGGCTGCACGAGCACGGCCGGCTGACCGGCGACACCGTCGTCGCCACGGTGATGAGCAACCTGGGCTTCCACCACACGATGCGCGACGCCGGCATCGCCGTGCACACCACCGCGGTCGGCGACCGGTACGTGCTCGAGGCACTGCGGTCCCGGGGGCTGAGCCTGGGCGGCGAGCAGAGCGGGCACCTGGTGTTCCTGGAGCACGCCACGACCGGCGACGGCCTGCTGACCGGCCTGGCGCTGCTGTCGCGGATGGCGGAGACCGGGAAGTCGCTGGCCGAGCTGGCCTCGGTGGTCCACCGGCTGCCGCAGACCCTGGTCAACGTGCCGGTGCGTGACCGGCTGGCGGTCGTGGAGAGCGACCTGGTCGCCGCGGCGGTCAACCGGTGCGAGGCCGAGCTGGGCGACGACGGCCGGGTGCTGCTGCGGCCCTCGGGCACCGAGCAGCTGGTGCGGGTGATGGTCGAGGCACCGACCCAGGAGCAGGCCGACGCGGTCGCCCAGCGCCTCGCCGACGTCGTCGCCGCCGTCGACTGAGGAAGGACCGCCCTTCCCCCCACGCCTGGCAGGCTCGGGCGGAGGGCCCCTGGAGGCCGGCCGTTCCGGGCGGGACGACGGTGTCGTGACGCTCGCGTCACATCTGTCCCGCCCCACTCGTGTGAGGGAAGGGTTCGGCCGGTCCCGCCGGTAGCCTCGACGGAATGTGCGGCATCGTGGGATACGTCGGCCCCCAGAGCGCCCTGGACGTCGTCCTGGAGGGCCTGCGGCGGTTGGAGTACCGGGGGTACGACTCGGCGGGCGTCGCCGTCCTCGCTGACGGCGCGCAGGTGACGGCGAAGAAGGCCGGGAAGCTGGCGAACCTGGAGAAGGTCCTCGCCGACTCCCCGCTGCCGGCATCGACGATCGGCATCGGGCACACCCGGTGGGCGACCCACGGCGGGCCGACCGACCGCAACGCCCACCCGCACCTGTCCGCGGACGGCAAGGTCGCGGTCATCCACAACGGGATCATCGAGAACTTCGCCGCGCTGCGCGCCGAGTGCGAGGCGGCCGGCGTCGAGTTCGCCTCCGAGACCGACACCGAGGTCGCCGCGCACCTGCTGGCGACGACCTACGCCGAGACGCCGGAGGGCCCCGGCCGCCTGGCCGAGGCGATGCGTGCGGTCAGCCGCCGCCTCGAGGGCGCCTTCACCCTCGTCGCCTCGCACGCCGACGAGCCCGACACCCTGGTGGCCTCGCGCCGCAACAGCCCGCTGGTCGTGGGCGTCGGCGACGGCGAGTACTTCCTCGGCTCCGACGTCGCCGCCTTCATCGCGCACACCCGAGAGGCCCGCGAGCTCGGCCAGGACCAGGTCGTGGAGATCCACCGGGAGCGCGGGGTCACCGTCACCACGTTCGACGGCGCCCCGGCGGAGCCGAAGGCCTTCACCGTCGACTGGGATGCCGCGGCCGCCGAGAAGGGCGGTTACGACTGGTTCATGCTCAAGGAGATCGCCGAGCAACCGCGGGCGATCGCCGACACCCTGCTGGGGCGCACCGACGCGCAGGGGAAGCTCGTCCTCGACGAGGTGCGCCTGACCGACCAGGACCTGCGCGACGTCGACAAGATCTTCGTCGTGGCCTGCGGCACCGCCTACCACGCCGGCCTCATCGCGAAGTACGCCATCGAGCACTGGACCCGCATCCCGGTCGAGGTCGAGGTCGCCAGCGAGTTCCGCTACCGCGACCCGGTGCTCGACCGCTCGACGCTGGTCGTCGTCATCAGCCAGTCCGGCGAGACCATGGACACCCTCATGGCGCTCCGGCACGCCAAGGACCAGAAGGCACGCGTGCTGGCGATCTGCAACGCCAACGGCGCGACCATCCCGCGCGAGTCCGACGCCGTCCTGTACACGCACGCCGGCCCGGAGGTCGCGGTGGCCTCCACCAAGGGCTTCCTCACCCAGCTCGTGGCCTGCTACCTGGTCGGCCTGTTCCTCGCCCAGATCCGCGGCATCAAGTACGAGGACGAGGTGGCGGCGGTCGTCGCCGAGCTGCACCGGCTCCCCGAGGCCGTGGCCAAGGTGCTCGAGCAGATGGAGCCGGTCCGCGAGCTCGGCCGCTCCATGGCCGAGGCGGACCGCATGCTGTTCCTGGGTCGGCACGTGAGCTTCCCGGTGGCGCTCGAGGGTGCGCTGAAGCTGAAGGAGCTGGCCTACATCCACGCCGAGGGGTTCGCCGCCGGCGAGCTCAAGCACGGCCCGATCGCGGTCATCGACCAGGGCACCCCGGTGGTCGTGGTCGTCCCGCCACGGGCTCGCGACCTGCTGCACGGCAAGGTCGTCTCCAACATCCAGGAGGTCCGCGCCCGCGGGGCCCGCACGATCGTGATCGCCGAGGAGGGGGACGACGAGGTCCTGCCCTACGCAGACCACGTCATCCGGGTGCCCCGCACGCCCACGCTGCTGGCGCCGGTCGTGACCACGGTGCCGCTGCAGGTGCTCGCCTGCGAGATCGCCGACTGCCGGGGCTACGACGTCGACCAGCCGCGCAACCTGGCCAAGAGCGTCACGGTGGAGTAGCTGGAACGGCCGCCCTTCAGGGGTCCGCGCCGAGGGTGCGAGGCGTGGGGGAAGGGTGGTCCTCCTACTGCAGAGGGGCCGTTCCAGCGCCTTCTTGGCAGACTGGCCGGGTGATCATCGGGGTCGGGATCGACGTGGTGCCGGTGGACCGCTTCGCCGAGTCCCTCGTCCGGACTCCGGGCCTGCGGGATCGGCTGTTCACCGCCGAGGAGCAGCGCACGCCCCGCGGTGCCGCGCGCACGGGGGAGTCCCTGGCCGCCCGGTTCGCCGCCAAGGAGGCCGTCGCCAAGGCCCTGGGGGCGCCGGGTGACCTCCGGTGGCACGACGCGGAGGTCACCGTCGGCGACCACGGGCGTCCGCACCTGACGGTGCGCGGGACGGTGGCCGGCCGGGCGGCCCAGCTCGGCGTCACCTCCTGGCACGTCTCGCTGAGCCACGACGGCGGCATCGCCTCCGCGGTGGTCGTCGCCGAGGGCGTGCCGCACGGGGTGGAACCGTGATCGGGCTCCACACCGCGGCGGAGGTGCGTGCGGCCGAGGCGCCGGTCCTCGCCGCCACCCCGGAGGGCACGCTCATGCAGCGGGCCGCGACCGGCCTGGCCACCGTCTGCCTGGAGCTGCTCGGCCGCGTGTACGGGACCCGGGTCACCGCCCTCGTCGGGGCCGGCAACAACGGCGGCGACGCGCTCTTCGCCGGGGCGCACCTGGCCCGCCGCGGCGCCCGGGTGACCGCCGTCCTGCTCGACCCGGCGCGGACGCACGGCCCCGGCCTGGCCGCGCTGCGTGCCGCGGGTGGACGGGTCACCGGCCCCGACGGGGACACCGGCCTCGAGCGCGCCGACCTGGTCCTCGACGGGATCGTCGGCATCGGCGGCCGCGGGGGGCTGCGCCCGCCGGCCGCGGCGCTGGTCGAGCGGGCCGCGACCGGGCCGGGCCTGATGGTGGCCGTCGACGTCCCCAGCGGCGTGGACGCGGACACCGGCGCGGTGTCCGGGACGGCGTTCCCCGCGCAGCACACGGTCACCTTCGGCGCGCTGAAGACCGGGCTGGTCGTGGGGGAGGGCCGCGGGCACGCCGGGGAGGTGCACCTGGTCGACATCGGGCTGGACCTCCCGCCGGCCCTCACCGTGCAGCTGACCGACGCCGACGTCGCCGCCCGCCTCCGCCCGCCGCACGCCGGCGACGACAAGTACACGCAGGGCGTGGTCGGGATCGTCGCCGGCTCGTCCACCTATCCGGGTGCCGCCGTCCTGTGCACCGGGGCGGCGCTGCGGACCCGGCCCGGGCTGGTCCGCTACGCCGGCACGGCGGCCGCGGGCGTGCGGGCCGCGTGGCCGGAGACGATCGTCACCGAGGGCCGGCCCGGGGAGGCCGGGCGCGTGCAGGCCTGGGTGGTGGGCCCCGGGATGGGCACCGACGACGACGCCCGCAGCGTGCTCGCCGAGGTGCTGGCCACCGACCTGCCGGTGCTGCTGGACGCCGACGCGCTCACGCTGGCCGCGCAGGACCCGGACCTCGTCCGGCAGCGGCGGGGGCCGACCGTTCTCACGCCGCACGACCGCGAGTACGCCCGCTTCGGGGTGGAGGTCGGGCCCGACCGGGTGGGTGCGGCCCGTCGGCTGGCTGCCGACCTGGGTGCCGTCGTCCTGCTCAAGGGCGACGCGACCGTCGTCGCCGCCCCCGGCGGCACCGCGTACGTCAACGGCACCGGCACGCCGTGGCTGGCCACGGCGGGCACCGGCGACGTCCTCTCGGGCATCACCGGCGCGCTGCTGGCCACCGGCCTGCCCGCCGACGAGGCGGCCGCGGTGGGCGCGCACGTGCACGGGCGCGCCGGGCAACTGGCCGCGGAGCAGGGACCGCTGATCGCCGGTGACCTGGTCCGCCGGCTGCCCGCCACGCTGGCCCGCCTGCGCCGGGCGCCGTCGCGGCGGCTGGGAGACTCGAGGGCGTGACTCATCGAGCCCGGGCCGAGGTGGTCGTCGACCTCGACGCCATCGCTGCCAACACCGCGGCGCTGCGCGAGCGGGTCGGCCGGCCGCTGATGGCGGTGGTCAAGGCCGACGGCTACGGCCACGGCATGGTCCCGGCCGCGCGGGCGGCGCTGGCCGGGGGAGCCGACGCGCTGGGGGTCGCGGTGCTGGAGGAGGCGCTGACGCTGCGCGCGGCCGGGGTCACCGCGCCGGTGCTGGCCTGGCTGCACGCGCCCGGCACCGACTACGCCGCCGCGCTCACCGCCGACGTCGAGGTGTCGGTCAACGCCGACTGGGCCCTCGCCGAGGTGGTCGCGGCCGCCCGCGCGTCCGGCCGCACCGCCCGGGTGCACCTGTTCGCCGACACCGGGCTGTCCCGCGAGGGCGCCACCGAGGCCGACTGGCCCGGCCTCGTCGCCGCCGCCGCGCGGGCGCAGGCCGACGGCGAGGTGGCGGTCGTGGGGCTGTGGAGCCACATGGCGTACGCCGACGCCCCGACGCACCCGACGATCGGCGCGCAGGTCCGGGTGTTCGAGGAGGCGGTCGCGATCGCCCGGGCGGCCGGGCTGACCGAGGCGCGGCTGCACCTGGCCAACTCCGCGGCCACGGTGGCCCTGCCGGACACCTGGTACGACATGGTCCGCCCGGGGATCGCCGTCTACGGCCTGGACCCGCTCGGCGGGGACCCCGTCGAGCACGGGCTGCGGCCGGCGATGACGGTGCGGGCGACGGCCGCGCTGACCAAGCGGGTGCCCGCCGGCGTCGGCGTCTCCTACGGCCACACCTACTTCCCCGAGACCGAGACCACGCTGCTGCTGGTGCCGGTCGGCTACGCCGACGGCGTGCCGCGCGCCGCGGGCAACCGGGCGCCGGTGCTGGCCGCCGGCGCGCACCGGACCATTGCCGGGCGGGTCTGCATGGACCAGTTCGTGCTGGACGTCGGCGACGCCGAGGTGCAGCCCGGTGACGAGGTCGTGCTCTGGGGGCCGGGGGACCGCGGCGAGCCGACGGCGCAGGACTGGGCCGACGCGGTCGACACCATCCACTACGAGCTCGTCACCCGGATCGGTGGCCGCTTCGCCCGCCGCTACGTCGGCTCGGCAGGGGCGGTCTGATGGCGGCCCGCAAGCCGGCGACACGGACCGTGCACCCGCACCTGCCGCACTCCCGGGCGGGGGTCATCGGCACACTCATCGGCCTGGCCGCGGCCGGCACCGCCGTCGGCGTGGCGGTCAGCCGGGCCGCTGCCCGGCGGGTGGGCGCCGAGCGGCTGGGGTCGGCGGCGGGGCTGCCGGCGGGCGCCTCGGACGCCGAGCTGCGCGAGGACGACCCGCTCGGCCCGGCGTCGCGCCGCGCCGACCGCACGGCGCTGGTCGCCGCCGACGACGGCGTGCTGCTGGCGGTGGAGGAGGTCGGTCCGACCGACGCCCCGCTCACGGTGGTCTTCGTGCACGGCTACTGCCTGTCGATGGCGTCGTGGACATTCCAGCGGCTGGCCCTGGGTGCCGAGCTGGCCACGGCCAACGGCTCGCGCCCGAAGGCGCGGCTGGTCTTCTACGACCAGCGCGGGCACGGCGCCTCCGGGCGCGGGCCGGCCGAGCACTCGACGATGGACCAGCTCGGCCGCGACCTTGACGCGGTGCTGCGGGCGCGGGTGCCGCACGGGCCGGTGGTGCTGGTCGGCCACTCCATGGGCGGCATGACGGTCATGTCCCTGGCCGAGCGGCGACCGGAGCTGTTCGGGACGCGGGTCGTCGGCGCGGCCCTGCTGAGCACCTCCAGCGGCAACCTGGCCGAGCTCGACTTCGGTCTGCCGGAGTTCCTCACCCGGGTGCGCGCGGCGCTCCTGCCGGTGGCGGCGTTCACCATGCGCCGCCGTCCCGGCTTCGCCGAGCGCACCCGCCGGCTGGCCGCCGACCTGATCTCGCACGTCACCTGGTCGCTGTCGTTCGCCTCGACCGACGTCGACCCGGCGCTCGGCCGCTACGTCGACTCGATGATCGCCGGCACGCCGGTCGAGGTCATCGCGGAGTTCTACCCGGCGCTGGCCGGCCTGGACGGGACCGCCTCGCTGGCGCCGCTGCGCGCGGTCCCGACGCTGGTGCTCACCGGCGACGCGGACACGCTCATCCCGCCGAAGCACAGCGACATGATCGTGGAACTGCTCGGCGGGCCGGAGGCGCCGGATGCCGAGTACGTGGTCGTCGCGGACGCGGGCCACATGGTCCCGCTGGAGAAGCCCGACGAGGTGACCGGGGCACTGACGGCGCTGCTGCGCCGGGTGGTGACCGACCTCCCGATGGGAGCGGGACGGTGACCCGGTCGCCTCGCTCCGACGCCGCCGCCGAGGAGGTCGCCCGCACCGCGGCCGCGGCTCCCGACTGGGCGGCCCTGGCCGACGCGGCCCGCCCCTGCGTGGCCTGCCCCGAGCTCGCCGCCACCCGGCAGCACGTGGTGGTGGGCGACGTCCCGGCCACCGGGCGCCCGCGGTTCGCGCTGGTCGGCGAGGCGCCGGGCGCGAACGAGGACGAGACCGGCCGGCCGTTCGTCGGGAGGTCGGGTCAGCTGCTCGACCAGCTGCTCGGCGAGGCCGGGCTGGACCGTGCCGAGGCCGCCGTGCTCAACATCGTGAAGTGCCGCCCCCCGGGAAACCGGACGCCGAAGAGGCCGGAAGTGGCCCGCTGCAGCGGCTGGCTGCGCCGCCAGCTCGAGCTGCTGGACCCGCCGGTCGTCGTCGCGCTGGGGCTGTCGTCGGCCAAGTGGTTCCTCGGCCCGCGCACCGTGCTGGCGGAGGCCCGCGGCCGGGCGCACGACGTCGACGGCCGCGCGGTCTGGGTCACCTACCACCCGTCGGCGGCGATCCGGTTCGGGCCGAACGGGGCGCCGCGAGCGGGGCTGCGGGCCGACCTCACCGCGGTCGCGGGGACCCTGCCGTGAGGCGCGAGCACGTGCTGCCGACCCCGGCGGACACCCGGGCGCTCGGCGCCGCGCTCGCCGGGGTGCTGCGCGCCGGCGACCTGGTCGTGCTGGTCGGCCCGCTCGGTGCGGGCAAGACCGCGCTGACCCAGGGGCTGGGCGAGGCGCTCGGGGTGCGCGAGCCGGTCACCTCGCCGACCTTCGTCATCGCCCGCGTGCACCGCGGCGGTCGGCTGCCCCTGGTGCACGTCGACGCCTACCGCCTCGGCGGGGTCGCCGACGTCGACGACCTGGACCTGGACGCGTCCACCGACGAGTCGGTCACCGTCGTCGAGTGGGGCCAGGGGCTGGTGGAGCAGCTGGCCGACGAGCACCTCGAGGTGCGCCTCGACCGCCGCGACGACGACGTCCGGACGGCGGTGCTCGTGCCGCACGGCCCCGGCTGGGAGCAGCGCCTGGACGGCGAGCCGCGGTGACCGCCCCGAACCGGCCGGGGCCGTGCCCGGTGCACCCCACCCCCGCCGACGTCGTGCGGCAGGCGGTCGCGGGAGCAGACTGAGCAGCGGGAGATCCGCCTCGGCTCACAGGGCCGAGAGCAGTTCGACGTCCCGGTGACCGGACAGAGCGGCCGGGCCCGCGTCGAAGGTCACCATGCCGACCCCGTGCCGGCGAGCGAGGGTCATCCGGTGCGCACCGGTGACCTGACGGTGGCCGGAGATCCGCGGCACGTCGGCGTCGACCACCGAGACGTCGTCGCCGAGGAACCGGTGGCCCGGTGCCCGGCGCAGCGCTGCGAGGACCTCGCGAGCGGCCGCGACGACGTGGTCGTCGAGATCCAGGGTGCTGCGCACGGGGTGATGCTGTCGCAACAGCGCAACACCTGGCCGTCCGCAGAGAGGGGGCGCGTGCAGCACTACCCTGGTCGGTCGTGCTCGTCCTCGCGCTCGACACCGCCACGCCGACGCTGGTCGCCGGCCTCGCCCGGTGGTCGCCGGACGGCGCGACCGAGGTGCTCGCCGAGCGGGCGGTGCCCTCGGGCAACCGGCACGCCGAGCTGCTCACCGTCGCGGTCACCGAGGTCCTGGGCGACGCCGGTCGGGCGCTCGGCGACGTCGACGCCGTCGTGACCGGGCTCGGTCCCGGGCCGTTCACCGGGCTGCGCGTCGGGGTGGTCACCGCCGCGGCGATCGGCGACGCCCGCGGACTGCCCGTGGTGGGCGTCTGCTCGCTGGACGCCGTCGGCTCCGGTGCGCGCACGGTCGTCACCGACGCGCGCCGCAGGGAGGTCTACTGGGCCGCCTACGCCGCCGAGGGGTCGCGCACCGACGGCCCGGGCGTGGTGCGCCCGGAGGAGCTGACGGTCGCCGGCCCGGTCGTCGGCGACGCCCGGTTCGCCGAGCGGCTGGGCGTCGAGGTCACCCCCGCGGAGGTGACGACGGCGGGGCTGCTCCGGGCCGCAGCGCCGCAGCTGGCCGACCCGTCGTCCGCCGGCCCCCTGGTGCCGCTGTACCTGCGCCGCCCGGACGCCGTCCCGCCGACGTCGTTCAAGCCGGTGACCACGACGTGAGCGCGCGGCTGCGGCCGATGCGGCTGGCCGACCTGGACGCCGTCCTCGAGCTCGAGGAGCAGCTGTTCGCCCCGGACACCTGGACGCGGGCGATGTACCGCGACGAGCTCGCGCGCACCGACACCCGCTCCTACCTGGTGGCCGAGGACGGCGACCGGGTGGTCGGCTACGCCGGGCTGATCGCCTACGACGACGAGGCGCACGTGGCCACCATCGGGGTGGCCGAGGACCGGCAGGGCGAGGGGATCGGCGCCGCGCTGCTCGACGCGCTGCTGGCCGAGGCCGACCGGCGCAGCCCGGTGGTGCTGCTGGAGGTGCGTGCCGACAACGAGGTGGCGCAGGGGCTCTACCGGCGGCGCGGGTTCACCGAGATCGGCCGGCGGCCGCGGTACTACCAGCCGAGCGGCACGGACGCCGTCGTGATGAAGCGGGAGAAGATGCGTGGCTGAGCCGCTGGTCCTGGGGTTCGAGACCTCGTGCGACGAGACCGGCGTCGGTCTCGTGCGCGGGCGGACGCTGCTGTCCGACGCCCTGGCCACCTCGATGGCTGAGCACGAGCGCTTCGGCGGGGTGGTCCCGGAGATCGCCTCGCGGGCGCACCTGGAGGCCATGGTCCCGACCGTGCACCGCGCGTTGGCCGAGGCCGGGGTGCGCGCCTCGGACGTCGACGCGGTGGCGGTCACCGCCGGGCCGGGGCTCACCGGGGCGTTGCTGGTCGGGCTGGCCGCGGCCAAGGCCTACGCGCTGGCGCTGGACAAGCCGCTGTACGGCGTCAACCACCTGGCCGCGCACGTCGCCGTCGACGAGCTGCAGCACGGCAAGCTCGCCGAGCCGTCGCTGGCGCTGCTGGTCTCCGGCGGGCACAGCTCGCTGCTCCTGGTGCCCGACCTCGCTCGCGAGGTGCAGTCGCTGGGCCGCACCATCGACGACGCGGCGGGGGAGGCCTTCGACAAGGTCGCCCGCGTGCTCGGCCTGCCGTTCCCCGGCGGTCCGCCCATCGACGAGGCCGCGCGCGAGGGTGACCCGGCGGCGATCGGCTTCCCGCGCGGGCTCACGGGCCCCCGCGACGCCCCCTACGACTTCTCGTTCTCCGGCCTGAAGACCGCCGTCGCCCGTTGGGTCGAGGCCCGGCAGAAGGCGGGGGAGCCGGTGCCGGTGGCCGACGTCGCGGCGTCGTTCCAGGAGGCCGTCGCGGACGTGCTGACCGCCAAGGCGGTGCGCGCCTGTCGCGACCACGGCGTCGACCACCTGGTGCTCGGCGGCGGGGTGGCCGCCAACTCGCGGCTGCGCGCCCTGGCCGAGGAGCGGTGCGCCGCGGCCGGGATCGTGCTCCGGGTGCCCAGCCCACGGCTGTGCACCGACAACGGCGCGATGGTCGCCGCGCTGGGTTCGCGGCTGGTCGAGGCCGGGGTCGCGCCGTCCGCCCCGGACGTCGGTGCGGACAGCTCACTGCCGATCGACGTCGTCACCCGCTGTGGGGGGGGGGGGGGGGGGGGGGGGGGGGGGGGGGGGGGGGGGGGGGGGGGGGGGGGGGGGGGGGGGGGGGGGGGGGGGGGGGGGGGGGGCGGGGGCGGCGCCGGGG
>NZ_JBJGYN010000048.1:0-35921 GCF_054050015.1 Geodermatophilus sp. SYSU D01176
AAAACAACACACCCACCGCAGAGCTGCCGCGTCGCACGCCCGCCCCCCCCCCCCCCCCCCCCCCCCCCCCCCCCCCCCCCCCCCCCCCCCCCCCCCCCCCCCCCCCCCCCCCCCCCCCCCCCCCCCCGTGCCCGCTGGGCGACCCGGGTTGCGGCCGGGGCGTCGGCGACGGCGGTCACCGCGACCGCCGCCGGACGGGGGTCGTGCTGGTCACCGGCGCCGGGGTCGGGGTCGGCGTGGTGGACGAGCGGCGGGGCGCGGTGGTCGACGCGGTGGTCGACGTGGTGGGCGCAGCCGGCGGGGTGGACGTCGGGGCGGCGGACGTCGTCGCGGTGCCGGTGCCCGTGCCGGTACCCGTCGTGCCCGTCCCGGTCGTGGCGCCCGTGTCGGTCGTGGTGTCGGTGCCGGCCGGCGGCGGCGTCGTCTCGACGACCTCCTCGGCCAGCTCGGCAGCCTCCTCGGCCGCCTCCTCCAGGGCGTCCTGCATGTCGTCGGGGTCCCCGCCCTTGGGCGGCGCGGTGTTGATCGAGTCGCAGTCGATGTCGTGGTGACCCACCTGGTACTGGGTCATCATGTCGTGGTCCTCGTGGGAGAGGTTGTGGCAGTGGATCATGTACCGCCCCTCCTCGTGGTCGAAGCGCATGAGCAGCCGGACGACCTCGCCCTCGCCGACGTAGACGACGTCCTTGGGGCCCTGCTCCTCCGGCCGCGGCGGCCGGCCGTTGCGGCTGAGCACCTGGAAGTCGACCAGGTGCACGTGCAGCGGGTGGAACCAGCCGCCGGAGGAGTTCTCGACCTCCCAGATCTCGGTGCTGTTCGGCTCGACGTTGGCGAAGACGTGCTCGTACTTCGACCGCACGACGTCGTCCCAGGTCTCGCCGTTGATGACCCACAGCCCGTTGGTGCGGTCCAGCCGCATGCGCCGGGTCGCGACCGCCGCGGCGGGGTCCAGCGCCATGGTCGGGTGCACCGGGCCGAGCGTGCTCGGGATGCTGTTGCCGTCGGTGCTGGTGACCGTCGTCCCGACCTCGAACTGCATGACCTTGCCGGTGTGGTCGTAGTCGCGGGCGTTCTTCACGCCGCCGTTGAGCAGCTGGACCCTCGTGCCCTTGAGGTCGGCGAAGTCGATGATGATCTCGTAGCGCTCGGCCATGCCGATCGTCAGCGTGGTGACCGTCTGCGGCCTGGGCATGAAGCCGCCGTCGGTGGCGATGACGGTGAACGGCTTGCCGTTGCTGAGCTTGAGCGTGTAGCCGCGCGCCAGTGAGCCGTTGAGCACGCGGAAGCGGTACTTGCGGGGCTCGACCTTCATCGTCGGCCACGGCACGCCGTTGACCAGGATGACGTCGCCGTAGACGCCGGACTCCCCGTCGTCGTCCCACATCAGCTGGCCGTTCCGGGCGAACATGACGTCGCTGATGATCAGCGGGAACTCGTACTGCGGACGGGCGGTCCCGACCTTGGCCCGGTCGTAGCGGGGGATGCCCAGCTCGCGCTCGAGCCCCTCGTCGACGCAGTGGTACTGCGCGGCCAGGCCCATGTACACGTTCTGGGCGGTGTGGTGCACGCCGTGGTCGTGGTACCAGAGCGTCCGCGGCGTGCAGTTGTTCGGGTACATGTAGTTCTTCCACTCGCCCGGGTTCGTCAGGTCGCCGGCGTAGCCGTCGAACTGCGGCTTGGAGGGCGAGCCGTGCAGGTGGGTCGAGGTCCAGGGGACGTAGCCCAGCGTCGGGTGCTTGGCCGGCAGCCGGTTGACCTGCTGCATGACGACCCGGCGGGTGTTCATGCCGTTCTGGTACACGCGGACGGTGGGACCGGGGACCAGGCCGTTGTAGCCCCACACGGTCGTCTTGATGCCCTTGATGAACTCGACCTGCGCCGGCCGCTGCTCGATCTTGTAGTAGTCGCTGCCGACGTACTCCCCGCCGGTGACCGGCGTCGTCGTCCCCGGCACGGTGCCGTAGCTGTTGCCGGGCCGCTCGTCGGTCCGGTACGGCGCCAGCACCGGCGGCGCGGTGAAGGCTGCGACGTAGGGCCGGGGCATCTTCTTCGCGTCGAGTTCCGAGGCGCTCTTGGCCGAGAGGACGGCCTGATAGGGCAGGGCCATGGCCGCGGTCCCGACCAGCGACACCTTGAGGACGTCGCGACGGTTCAGGCTGGGCGTGTCCATCGGGAGTGCTCCTCACTTACCGCTGGTGATCGGTGAATGAAGACTCCCGCGTCCGCCCCCCTCGTCACAGCCGTGAGGAGGGGGGCGGGGGGATCCCGCATTTGGGGGGTCCGTGCAGGTCAGCCGCTCGTGGCGTCACTGTGCGTGGTGCAGTGGCACCACGGCGGTCAGGAGAGCGCCACCGCCGAGCCGCTCACCCAGGGTGACCGTCCCGCCGAGGTCGACGACCCGGTCGCGCAGCAGGGACAGCCCGAGGTGCCCCTCGGCGCGCTTGTCGGTGGACGCGGGGAACCCGACGCCGTCGTCGGCGATCTCCAGGCGCACCGCCGGCCCGCCGCGCAGACCGGTCTCCTCGAGGGTGATCCAGGTCCGCTTGGCCTGCGCGTGGGTGGCGACGTTGGCGAGGGCCTCCTTGGCGGTGCGGTAGAGCACCGCCGCGGCGTCCGGCGTCATCTCCGGCAGAGGGGCGGCGTCCATGAGCACCTCGATGCCCGCGGCGCGCAGGGGCTCGGCGCTGTCGGCGATCGCCACGCCCAGGCCCGGCCCGCTGAGGTCGGGCGGGTAGATGTCCACCATCAGCCGGCGCAGTGACTGGACGGCGTGCCGGACGGCCCCGACCAGCTTGTCGACGGTCGGCTGCCGTTCCTCGGGCAGGCTGCCGCGCAGGGCGGACAGCGCGTAGCTGACCCCGGCGAGGTCCTGCACCGGTCCGTCGTGGACGTCGGCGGCGATCGCCCGCCGCTCCCGCTCCGAGGCCTCGGCGTTGCGCTGCACCAGCGCCGTCCGCTCCGCCTCCTGGCGGCGCACGCGGCGGGCCAGCGAGGTCGCGATCGGCACCTGGACGAGCTGCAGGACGACGAGCGCCCCGATGGCCATCGGGATGATCTGCCCGCGCAGCCGGGCCGCCTGGCCGGCGATGCCCTCGTAGGAGAAGTACGCCTCGAAGACGAGGTCCTCACCCCGCGCCTCGAGGGGGACGTAGACCTCGAGCAGCGTCTGCGCCGCGCCGTCGGCAGTCGTCTCCGGCGCCTCGTCGACGGAGGACACCGTCCCGCCACCGGCAGCGGTCAGCAGGCCGTCGGAGACGTCGAGGGTCCGGCCGACGATCCTGCGCTCGGTGGCCCAGACGACCTCGCCGCTCGGCCGCCAGACCACCATGCGGGTGACCGACCCGTCACTCATCCGGCTCGCGGCCGCCCGGTTGAGCTCCGCGAACCGATCCGGTCCCTCGGCCGGCGCCGCCTCGAGCGCCGGGGCGACCAGGAACCGGCCCAGCCGCTCCGCGGTCCGCTCGACCTCCTCCAGGGCGTTGGCCCGCGCGATGCGCTCGCTGAGCCACACCGTGCCCGCCGACACGGCGAGCAGGACCAGCAGCGCGACGGCGCAGAAGGCGGCCAGCTCGCGGCCCCAGGCGGTGGGGCGCCGGGCCGGCGTCAGCCCCGGGGAGGAGGAGGGGCCGGAGAGCTCAGTGTTCATCCGCGGCGCCGAGCAGCCCGAGCTGCTGGGCCTTGACGACGGCCTCGAGCTGGGAACGGACGCCGAGCTTGGCGTGCAGCGACTTCACGTAGCCGCGGCAGGTCTCCAGCGTGATGCCGAGGATCCGGGCGATCGCCTTGACCTGCATCCCGCGGCCGAGGCAGTCGAGCACCTCCTGCTCGCGCCGGGTCAGCTGCGGCACGGCGCCCTGGCTGCCGGCCGCGGCGGAGGAGCGGGGCGCGCCGGCGGCGAACGTGGAGGGGGCGACGAGCATCTGCCCGGGCTGCACGCGGGACAGGACGTCGATCATCTCCGCCAGCGAGCCGTCCTTGGGGATGAACGCCGAGGCGCCGGCCTGCGCGGCCCGGACCACCCAGTCGGGGTCGCGGTGTGCGGTGACCACGGCGACGACGGCGTTCGGCGCGACCTCGCGGATCCGGCGGGTGGCCGCCAGTCCGTCCTGGCGGGGCATCTCGATGTCCATGACGACGATGTCGGGCTGCAGGTCCTGGGCCATCGCGACGGCCTGCGCCGCGGAGTGGGCGGTGCCGACGGAGTCCATCCCCGCGGAGGTCAGCGCCCCCGAGAGGAGTTCGGCGAAGGTGCGGTGGTCGTCGACCACCAGCACGCGCGCCAGGTCGGTCGGCCGCTCCATCTGGGCAAGCGTCATGGGAACCCCCGTGTCATCCCGTGCCCCGGCCCGCCGGTGCGGGGGAGCGCGATCATGGGACCGGACTTCCGGGCGTCTGACCAGGGCCGTTACACCCCTTGGGACCAAGGTCCCGAGTGGCCCAGGTCACGCGCAAGCGAGTCACGACTCAGCGTGATGATCTCCGTGGCGTTCCGTGTCGGCTCGTTCACCCAGAGGGGTGAGGTCAGGACGTCGCCGCGGTGGCGGCGTCGCTCCAGGCGGTCCCGCCGGCGGCCACGGCCCGCACGTGGTCGGGCAGCGCGCCGGGGTCCTCGCCCTTGAGGAGGTACCCCACGACGCCGATCTCGCGGGCCTCGCGCACCAGTGCCGGCGTCAGCGACCCGGTCAGGACGACGACGCGCGACTCGGGGCGGTCGGCCAGCAGCTCGCGGGCCGCCTGCAGGCCGGTGACCCGCGGCATGGCCAGGTCGAGCAGGACGACGTCGGGCCGGGTGCGCCGGGCGGCGTCGACCACCTGGGCGCCGTCCTCGCACTCGGCCACCACGGTGAGGTCACCGCTGGCGCTCAGCAGTTCCACCAGGGAGTCCCGGACGAACGCATGGTCGTCCGCGAGCAGGACCGTGATCACGCCCCGTCTCCCTCCCCCCCTCCGCTCCGTCGCGGTCATCTCCCGCGGCCGGTGCGCAGCTGCGGCGCCGCCCCCGCGGCGCCTGGTCAGTGTGCCCAGGGCTGCCCGCAGCGGACAGCCCGACACCGGGGGGCGCCGACCCCCAACCTCGGGGGCCGCGTGGAACCGGTCGATGACCCAGCGTGAGCTCCACGGTCAGTTCAGCGGAGCCCGCGAGGAGAGGGTGGCGGGGTCGAGCCGGCCCGCGGTGACGTCGTCGGCGAGGTCGTCGACCGTCCGGCCGGTCGCCCGGGCCGCGGCGCGCAGCACGTCCAGGGCCTCGGGGGCGCCCACGTGCCGCGCCATCGCGACCCGGCCGATCGCGGTCCACACCAGCCCGCGGCGCTGGGCGGCCGGGCCGTGCAGCCAGGCCGGCCCACCCTCCGGGGACCACGGCGCCCACACGGCGGCGTCACCGAGCGCCGCGCAGGCCAGGTCGCCCACGGCCATGGCCTCGAAGACGTCGAGGTCGGGCACCGCCGTCTCGTCGGTGAAGAACAGGTCCAGGGCCCCCGGGCCGGCCAGCGTCTCGCCGATCGGCAGGGCGACAACGGCGCGGTAGGGCGTCCGTTGGGCCAGCATCCGGGCGAACGCCGGCCAGCGGCGGTGCAGGTCCGCGGACGCGGCGAACACCGGCTCCTGGTCCCGCTGGGCGGACTCGCAGGGGCCGTCCCCGGCGGTGAACTGCAGCCGCTCGGCCAGGTCGGCGGTCCCGGAGCTCCCTCCCAGCGGGACCCGGCCCCCCGGGTCACCGCCCACGCTCAGCCCCGCGCCGACCACCCCGAGCGTCCGGGCACAGGCGCGCGCCAGGTGCACGGGGAGCAGCGCGGGGTCGGCGAGCTCGGGCTCGCGGACGTCCTCCAGCGCGGCGCGGAACCGCATGGCGATCGACGACACGGTCCGATCATCCGGCATGCCCGGTAACGGGGGTTCCGGGGGGAGTGCGCCGGTTCAGTGCGCCGGCTGTTCCGACCGGTAGGTGTAGGCGGCCTCCCGCACCGCGTCGTCGGACTCCAACCCGGCACCGAGCGCACCGCCCACCGTCGCCAGCGAGCAGGTGAGCCAGGCCAGCTCGAGGTAGTCCGACAGGTGCACCGGGTGGCCCAGGCCGTCGGCGAACAGTGCCCCGACCACCAGGAGCAGCGCCCCGGCGAACGCCAGCACGAACAGCACCGCGTACAGCACGAGGACGCCGATGACGACGGTGGCGGTGGTCGCCACGTTGAACAGCAGCACCTGCTTGCGCACCCGGCGGGACCGCGGCCGCTCCCACAGCTCCGCGCCGACGACGAGGGTCACCACGATGGCGAGCACCGAGCCGACGGCGATGACCGTGAGGCGCGGCCAGCCGGAGGTGTCGGCCAGCCGCCAGATGTCGCTGGTGATGAGGGCGAACACGCCGGCCGCGATCGCCGCGGTGAGCGCCCGGGACAGCCGCACCGCGAGCCGCCACGGCCGGTTGGCCCGCACCATGCCGAGCAGCAGCGGCAGGTTGCCGGTCAGCACGCGGGCGGTGAAGGCCACGCCGGCGGTCGCGTCGGCCGGGTCGGTGGCCAGCTCGCGCAGCCGCCGTCCCATCGCCGCGCGGTCGCCGGCGTCGCCGCCCTCCGGGGTGCCCAGCAGGGTGCGCACCAGCCCGAGCGCGGCCTGCAGCACCCGCTTGCGCAGCCCGACCGCGCCGAGCGCCGGCAGCGACAGCAGCGCGACGCCGTGCACGGGACTCGCCGAGCCGACCACCGGGCGCCGGTCGACCTCCAGCGGGACGTCGGTGAGCGCCACGGCCAGGTCCCAGTCCTCGGCGAGCAGCCGCTGGCGGGTGGCCGAGACGATCTCGCCGTCGTCGGCCGGGGGCTGCACCAGCCCGTCCTCGACCGCCCGGACCGCCCAGCGCACCTCCGGGTGGGACGCGGCGAGCGCACCGCCGAGTTCCCCGGCCAGCCAGCCGGCGAGCTCGGCCGGCGTCCCCGGCGCGGCGACCAGCCCGACCTGCACCACCGGCGCGACGGCCTGCGACAGCGGTCTTCCCTCCCGACGGGACCCGGTGGCTCGTCGGCGCCCGATCATCGCGGGATGCCCTTGGCCCCCTGCAGGGGCCCGTCGCGAGCTTGCGAGTGGCGGGGGGCAGGGGGTCCTTCGTCAGCCCCGGCCGGCGAGGACGGCCGTGTAGACCTCCACGGTCTGCTTGGCGATCGCGGGCCAGCCGAACTCCGCCAGCACCCGCTCGCGGCCCGCGGCGCCCATGCGGGCGGCCCGGTCCGGATCGTGCAGCAGTTCGGTGGTCCGTGCGGCCAGGCCGGACGCGAAGGCGGCGACGTCGTCGGGGTCGTAGGGGACCAGCAGGCCCGTCTCGCCGTCGGCGACCACCTCGGGGATACCGCCGACGGCGCTGGCCACGACGGCGGTGCCGCACGCGGCGGCCTCCAGGTTGACGATGCCCAGCGGCTCGTACACCGAGGGCACGACGAACACCGTCGCGCCGGTGATCAGCGGCACCAGCTGCTCGCGCGGCAGCATCGCCTCGATCCACACCACGCCGTCCCGCCGGGACTGCAGCTCGGCCACCGCATCGGCGACCTGCTGCCGCTCGGCCGGGGTGTCGGCGGCGCCGGCGCACAGCACCAGCCCGGCGTCGGTGGGCAGCTGCTCGGCCGCCTCCAGCAGGTGGACGACGCCCTTCTGCCGGGTGATCCGGCCGACGAACAGCGCGTAGGGCCGGTCGGGGTCCACGCCGAGCGAGCGGACGACGTCGGGGTCGCGCACCGGGCGGTAGGCGTCGGCGTCCACCCCGTTGCCGACGACGTGCACGCGGGCCGGGTCGAGGTCGGGGTAGGCGTCGAGCACGTCGGCGCGCATGCCGTGGCTGACCGCGATCACGCCGTCGGCGGCGAGGTAGGCGGTGCGCTCCACCCAGGACGACAGCCGGTAGCCCCCGCCGAGCTGGTCGGCCTTCCACGGCCGGCGCGGCTCCAGCGAGTGCGCCGTCACCACGTGAGGGGTGCCGTGCACCAGCGAGGCGAACAGGCCCGCGCCGTTGGCGTACCAGGTGTGGCTGTGCACCAGGTCGGCGCCGGCCAGCGCCCCGGCGATCTCGACGTCCACGCCGAGCGCCTGCAGCGCGCCGTTGGCACCCTGCAGCCCCGCGGGGACGGCGTGCCCGGTCGCGTCCGGGCGCGGCCCGCCGAAGCAGTGGACGTCGAGGTCGGGACCGTCGGGCAGCGCGCGCAGCGCCGCCGCGAGGTGCTCCACGTGCACACCTGCGCCGCCGTAGACGTCCGGCGGCCACTCCCGGGTCACCATGCCGATCCGCACGGAGCTCACCCTAGAAGGACCCCGTCCTCCCCGCCCCTCGCAGGCTCGCGGCGGTGCCCTGGACGGGGCCGGCGCGCACGGGAGTGGAGCGCCCGCACCGAACAGCGGATACGTTCCACCCCATGCGTGGCGGTCCTCGGGTTCTCGGCATCGTCCTGGCCGGTGGGGAGGGCAAGCGGTTGGCCCCCCTGACACAGGACCGGGCGAAGCCCGCTGTGCCCTTCGGGGGCAACTACCGGCTCATCGACTTCGTCCTGTCCAACCTGGTGAACGCCGACATCCGGCAGATCGCGGTGCTCACCCAGTACAAGAGCCACAGCCTCGACCGGCACATCACCACGACGTGGCGGCTGTCGCAGATGCTCGGCAACTACATCACCCCGGTGCCCGCGCAGCAGCGCCTCGGCCCGCGCTGGTACACGGGCAGCGCCGACGCGATCTTCCAGAGCCTCAACCTCATCTACGACGCGCGTCCGGACATCGTCGTCGTCTTCGGTGCCGACCACGTGTACCGGATGGACCCGGCGCAGATGATCGACCAGCACCTGCGGACCGGCGCCGGGGTCACCATCGCCGGGCTGCGGGTGCCGCGGGCCGACGCGACCGGGTTCGGTGTCATCGACTCCGACGCCGACGGTCGCGTGCGGGGCTTCCTCGAGAAGCCGGCCGACCCGCCCGGGCTGCCGGACTCGCCCGAGGAGAGCTTCGCCTCCATGGGCAACTACGTCTTCACCACCGACGCGCTGCTGGAGGCCCTGCGCAAGGACGCCGAGGACGAGCACTCGGTGCACGACATGGGCGGCTCGATCATGCCGATGCTCGCCGACGCCGGGGACGCCTGGGTCTACGACTTCTCCACCAACGTCGTCCCCGGCGCCACCGAGCGCGACCACGGCTACTGGCGCGACGTCGGGACGCTGGACTCCTACTTCGACGCGCACATGGACCTGGTGTCGGTCACGCCGATCTTCAACCTCTACAACGACCGGTGGCCGATCCTCACCCTGCCACCGCAGCAGCCCCCGGCGAAGTTCGTGCTCGGCGGGCGGGCCGAGGAGTCGATGGTCAGCGCCGGCGCGATCATCGGCGGTGGCTCGGTGCACAACTCGGTCGTCTCGCCCGGGGTGCGCGTCGAACGCGGGGCGCGGGTCGAGGACAGCGTGCTGATGGACGGCGTCTACGTCGGCGAGGGCGCCTACGTCCGCCGGGCCATCCTCGACAAGAACGTCGTCGTCCCCGACTGGACGCGCATCGGCGTCGACCTGGCCGCCGACCGCGAGCGGTACCACGTCAGCCCGGGGGGCGTGACCGTCCTCGGCAAGGGCGCGCGAGCCCATCGCTGAACGGCCGCTGTGAGGACCCTCGTGCCCCCCGACCCTCGCTCCGCTCGGCCCGGGTCCCTGCACGAGGGCCGTTCCAGCACGTCGCCACTGGTCGTCACGCTGCTCCTGGACCCCGGGGCCCAGGAGCGGTTGGACCGGCTGCGGGCGGCGCACTTCCCGGTCGAGCGCAACCACCTGGCTGCGCACGTCACGCTGTTCCACGCCCTGCCGGGGGAACGGGTCGACGCGGTGGCCGCCGACCTCGCCGGCGCGGCCCGCCGGCAGCGCTTCGACGTCGCCGTCACCGGGCTGCGGCTGCTCGGCCGCGGGGTGGCCTACACGCTGGACGCCCCGGAGCTGACCGCGCTGCGCGCGGGGCTGGCCGCGACCTGGGAGCCGTGGCTGACCCCGCAGGACCGGCAGCGGCACGCGCCGCACGTGACGGTGCAGAACAAGGTCGAGCCCGCGGTCGCCCGCGCGCTGCGGGACCGGCTGGCGGCGGAGTTCGTCCCGCACCGGGTCGGGGCGCGCGGCCTCGGCCTGTGGCGCTACCTCGGCGGGCCCTGGGCGCCGGTCGCCGAGTACGCGTTCGGCTAGCCGCGGCGGGTGGCGACGAGCAGGCCGGCCCCGATCGGGAGGACGGCGGCGGTCAGGTCCTCGTGCTCGCGGACGGTGCGGGCGACGTCCCGCCAGGCCGTCGTCTGGTCGTCGCGGGCGCGGGGGTCGGTGATCCGGTCGCCGTCCAGGAGCCCGTGGCACACCACCGTCCCGCCGATCCGGACCAGCTCGAGCAGCGCGCCCAGGTGGGCGGCGTACTGGGTGGGCGCGCCGGCGCACACGACCATGTCGTAGGCGCCCGGCGAGAGGCGGGGGAGGACCTCGCCGGTCGTCCCGAAGATCATCCGGGTGCGGCCCGGCGGGTGGCCGGCCTCGGCGAAGGCCCGGCGGGTGGCGCGGAGCGCCTCGGCGTCGCTGTCCAGCACGGTGAGGACGCCGTCGGGGCGCATGCCCTCCAGCAGCCACAGCCCGGCGATGCCGCCGCCGCTGCCGATGGAGACCACCGTGCGGGCCGCGGCCCCGGCCGCCAGGACGGCGAGGGTGGCGCCCTCCGCCGGCGTCACCGGTGGCGCGCCGGCCAGCCCCGCCACACGGGACCGGGCCGAGAGCAGCGCGGGCGTCTCGGCCGCGAACCGGTCGGCGTAGGCCGCCCCGTCCCTCCCCGGTGCCGCGGCGGTCACCGCTCGACTCCGGGCTCGTCCCGTTCCTCGCTCGACGCCGTCAGTCGCCGCAGCAGCCGCTCCGCTCCTCGTCCGCCGGCGCTCGCGCCCATGCGCACTCGCGCTCGGCTCCGGGCCTCCCGCTGCGATGCTCGCTCGCCTGTCGTCGTCGCGGCGCTCATCACCGGCCGAGGGTAGTGGCCGGGGCCGGCCGCGCCCGGCCGGCCGCGCAGCTGTGAGCTCCCTGTGAACGGGAACACCGCCCCGATCCCGGCCCGTTGGACCTGTCGTGCGCCCCGAGAGAGCCGCCCCTGCCCGACCCGCCGACGTCGGGGGGTCGACGACGGCTCCGGTCTGCGATCCTGGGACCGTGCCCGACGCCGCCGATCCCGCTCCCGCGACCGAGGCGTGGATCGCCCCGACCTGGGAGCAGGTCGTGCGGGACCACTCCGCGCGCGTGTACCGGCTGGCCTACCGGCTCTCGGGCAACCCGCAGGACGCCGAGGACCTGACCCAGGAGACCTTCGTCCGGGTCTTCCGCTCCCTCGCCGACTTCTCGCCCGGCACCTTCGAGGGCTGGCTGCACCGCATCACCACGAACCTCTTCCTGGACATGGTGCGGCGCCGGCAGCGGATCCGCTTCGACGCGCTGCCCGAGGACACCGAGCGGCTGCCCGGGACGGCGCCCAGCCCCGAGCAGGTCTACACCGACACCCACCTCGACCCGCAGGTGCAGGCCGCGCTCGACGCGCTCTCGCCGGAGTTCCGCGTCGCCGTCGTCCTCTGCGACATCGAGGGGCTGACCTACGAGGAGATCGCGGCGACCCTGGGCATCAAGCTCGGCACGGTGCGCAGCCGCATCCACCGCGGCCGGGTCCAGCTGCGCGAGGCGCTCGCGCACCTGGCCCCGGGCCGGCCGGCGCCCAGCCAGGACGCCGTCGCGGAGGGGAGCGCGGGGTGAACATCCCGGAGAGCCACCTGGCCCAGGAGGCCATCGCGGCCCTCGTCGACGGTGAGCTGGCCGGCGGCCCCGCCGCCCGCGCGGCCCGCCACCTGACCGGGTGCGCCCAGTGCCGCATGGCGGTGCAGGCGCAGCGGGAGGCCAAGGAGGCGCTGCACGCCTCGTCCGACGTCGCCGTCCCGGGCGACCTGCTGTCCCGACTGCGCGCCATCCCGTTCACCGCGGACGTCCCCGGTGCCGGCGGCGGGCTTGGCGCGCTCAGCGCCGGTCCCGGCCAGCTCACCGTCAGCGGTGCCACCGGCTCCTGGTCGGTGCCGCTGGACCCGTCCCCCGTCGGCGGCGACCGGCCCGGTCACGCCCGCTGGCTGCGCCGCGGCTTCATCGGGGCGCTCGGCGTCCTCGGCCTGGGCGTGACCGCCCTGGCGCTGAACCTCCCCGCGGACAACTCCGACGGAGTCCGCCGGTCACCGGACCCCGTGGCCGGGGCCACGCTCGAGGAGCGCACCGAGATCGTCCCGCCGGTGGTGCGGACCACGACCGTCGGCACCGCCGTCCAGCCCTCCTCCGCGAGTCCGGGCGGGACGCCCTGACCAGCCGCGCCGACAGCCCGTCGGGAGACCCGGTGGACCCGGACCCGAAGACCCCGGACAGCGCCGAGGGAGACGTCCGCCCCGACCGGGCGGCACCGCCGCCCGACGAGGTGTTCGCCCGTCCCCGCGACGGTGTCGGCGGCTTCGACCCGCCCGTCCGCCCGCAGCCCGCACCGACGCCCGCGCCCGCGCCGAGCCCGGCCCAGCAGGCCGCCTTCGGGCGGCCCGCCGCCGTGCCGGGGAGCTTCGCGGGCGACCGCCCGGCCGTGCCGCCGCGGCCGCTGCCGCCCCCGCCGCCCGAGGCCGTGCTGCGCGCCTTCGCGCCGCCCGGTCCCGGCCGGCGCGGTCTGCAGGAACCGCCCGGTGGACGCCCCGGACGCCGGCGCACCGCCACCGGGCCGTGGTGGAAGCCCGACGCCCGCTCCGACCCCTGGCGCGACCCGCACGCCCCTGCCGGGCTCATCGGCCCCGCGGTGTTCGAGGAGCCCGAGGAGCAGGCCGGCCCGGTCGTCGTCGACGCGAAGGGACGCCGGCGGCTGCGGCTGGCCGACGTCTCCATCCGACTGTCGGTCCTCGCCCTGCTCGCCGTCCTGCTGACCGGGCTGGTCGGCGGCGCCGCCGGCTACTGGCTGACCCGCACCGCCGACGAGTCGCCGCTGCTGGCGCCGGGCACGCAGCTCAACGAGACCGACCAGGGGATCGCCCGCGAGCCGGGCTCGGTGTCCGACATCGCCTCGCGGGTCACCCCCGCGGTCGTCTCGGTCGAGGTCCGCATCGGCGAGGCCGGCGCCACCGGGTCCGGGGTCGTCATCGACGGCGGGAACGGCTACATCGTCACCAACAACCACGTCATCTCCGGCGCCGACGGCGTCGAGGGCGCCGAGATCCGCGCGGTCTTCTCCGACGGCAGCGGCTCGGCGGCGCGCATCGTCGGCCGCGACCCGGCCAGCGACCTCGCCGTCCTCAAGGTGGAGAAGCCCGGCCTGCTGACCGCCGCCCTGGGGAGCTCCGGCGACGTCGTCGTCGGCGACCCCGTGGTCGCGATCGGCTCGCCCCTCGGCCTGGCCAGCACGGTCACCAGCGGCATCGTCAGCGCACTCGACCGGCCGGTCCGGCTGGCCGGCGAGGGCAGCGACACCAACGCGGTGATCAGCGCGGTGCAGACCGACGCCCCGATCAACCCCGGCAACTCCGGCGGCGCGCTGGTCAACGGCGCCGGTGAGGTCATCGGCATCAACACCGCGATCGCCTCGGTCGGCGGCGGCAGCGTCGGGCTCGGCTTCGCCATCCCGGTCGACACCGTCCGCGACATCGCCGAGCAGCTCATCTCCAGCGGGCGCGCGGTGCACGCCTCGCTCGGGGTCAACGCCCGCTCGGTCACCGACGGCACCCGCGACGGCGCGCTGGTGGTCAACGTGGAGCCGGGCAGCGCGGCGGCCGAGGCCGGCATCCGCGAGCAGGACGTCGTCATCGCCGTGGACGGCGAGCCGGTCGGCAGCTCCGAGGAGCTCGTCGTGGCCGTCGACACCCACGAGCCCGGCGAGACGATCACGCTGGAGCTGGTGCGGGGCGGGTCCTCGACCACGGTCGAGGCCACGCTCGACGAGGCCTGAGGGGAGACCCCCCTCTTCGGGGCGCTGACCGCGGCGGGTCCGCCGCCTACGCTGAGGACGCGCGACGGCCGGGCCGCGCGCGGGAGGAGGGGAGCGGCGCGTGTTCGACTCGATCGGCTGGGGCGAGATCATCGTCCTGGCGCTCGCCGCGCTGTTCATCTTCGGACCGGACCGGCTGCCCGACCTCGCCAAGGACGCCGCCGCCGGGCTGAAGAAGGTGCGCACCGCGATCACCGGCGTCCGGGCCCAGGTCGACGAGTCCCTGGGCGACGACCTCGCCAGGCTGCGCGACCTGGACCTGCGGCAGTACCACCCGCGGACGTTCATCAGGAACCAGCTGCTGGCCGACGACGACGCGCCGCCGCGGGCCACCGGCGCGACGGCCGCGACCACGGTGGCGGCGGCTGCCGCACGGACGCGGGACCACTCGGCCCCGCCCCCGTTCGACCCCGACGCGACGTAGTCGTCCCCGCAAGAGACGCCGGGAGCGTCAGCTCAGTGGCGGACCGGGGTGAGCCCCAGCGACATGCCCGACAGGCCACGCTGGCGGGTGGCCAGGCGGTCGGCGATCGTCGCCAGCGCCTGCGCGGCGGAGCACCCCGGGTCGGCCAGCACGACCGGCGCACCGGCGTCCCCGGCCTCGCGGACCCGGGTGTCCAGCGGGATCTGGCCCAGCAGCGGCACCCGCGCACCCAGGGTGCGGGTCAGCGCGTCGGAGACCGCCTCGCCACCGCCGGAGCCGAAGACCTCCATGCGGGAGCCGTCGGGCAGGTCCAGCCACGACATGTTCTCGATGACGCCGACCACCTGCTGGTGCGTCTGGGTGGCGATGGCGCCGGCCCGCTCGGCGACCTCGGCCGCGGCCAGCTGCGGCGTCGTCACCACGAGGATCTCGGCGTTGGGCAGCAGCTGGGCGATGGAGATGGCGACGTCGCCGGTGCCGGGCGGCAGGTCCAGCAGCAGGACGTCGAGGTCGCCCCACCACACGTCGGCGAGGAACTGCTGCAGCGCGCGGTGCAGCATCGGCCCGCGCCACACCACCGGGGTGTTGCCGGGGGTGAACATGCCGATCGAGATGACCTTCACGCCGTAGGCCTGCGGCGGCATGATCATGTTGTCGACCTGGGTCGGCTTGTCGTCGACCCCGAGCATCCGCGGCACCGAGTGGCCGTAGATGTCGGCGTCCACGACGCCCACCGACAGGCCCTTCTTCGCCAGCGCGGCGGCCAGGTTCACCGTGACCGACGACTTGCCCACGCCACCCTTGCCCGAGGCGACGGCGTACACGCGGGTCAGCGAGCCAGGCTGCGAGAACGGGATGACCGGGTCGGCGGCGTCGGTGCCGCGCACCGTGCGGCGCAGCTCGGCGCGCTGCTCGTCGCTCATCACGTCCAGGCCCACCTGCACCGAGGTGACACCGGGGACGGCGGAGACGGCCTGCGTGACCCGGCTGGTGATGGTCTCGCGCATCGGGCACCCGGCGACGGTCAGGTAGACCTCGACCCGGACGGTGCCGTCGTCGGCGATCCGGACGTCCTTGACCATGCCGAGCTCGGGGAGCGGCCGGTTGATCTCCGGGTCCTGGACGGTGGCCAGTGCGGCGTTGACGGCGTCGAGCGCCGGCGCGCCGGTCAGCGGGGCGGACATCGTGTGCGTCTGTCTCCTTCGACGGGGGACCCGGTCGGCGTCCGCCGAGGAGCGGCGGTGACCTGCGTTCACGGGCCTCCTGCCACTGTACGGCGGCCGTGCCGGCCGGCCGCCGTCCGGAGGGTGATCTACTGCTCAGCCGGGCGGCTCAGCCCACCGGCACGGGGGTCCACGGGCCGGCGCACACGGCGTTGCGGGTCGCCTTGGCGCGGTAGAGGTGCGCGTCGGCCTCGGCGGTCAGCCGCTCGGGCACCGCGTCCTGCCCGGATGCGACCGCGACCCCGAGGGACAGCGTCAGCGCGCCCCGGCCGGCAGCGGGCAGGCGCAGCTCGAGCGCGGCCGCGCGCAGCTCCTCGGCCAGCGCGGCCGCCCGGCCGAGGTCGCTGCCGGGCAGCAGGACGGCGAGCTCGTCGCCGCCGAGGCGGGCGACGACGTCCCCGGCCCGTACCCGGGCGAGGAGGGTGGTCGCGATCAGGCGCAGCGCCTCGTCCCCGCCGCCGTGGCCGTGCAGGTCGTTGACCTCCTTGAAGTGGTCGACGTCGGCGAGGACGACGGCCAGCGACGTCCCGGTCCGGCGGGCCGCGGCGCAGGCCTGCGCCAGCTCGGCGTCCCACCGCCGGCGGTTGGCCAGGCCGGTCAGCGGGTCCTCGTGGCTGAGCCGCTCGAGGCGGGCGAGCAGCGCGCGGGTGCGCTCCCGCTCCTCCTCCAGCCGGGTGCGGGCGGTCGACTCCCGGGTGGTCAGCCGGTAGCGCTGGGAATGGGCGAGCACCCCGATGCCGGAGGCGGTGGCCAGGTAGAAGGCAGAGGCGACCAGGTGGTGGTCGGACATGGAGGTGGGCGCCGTGAGGACGGCGACGCCGAACGCCGTCCAGGTCACGCCGACCAGGGCCCCCGTCCACAGTGGCCGGGCCACCATCAGGCAGCCGCTCGCGAACAGCGCCAGCGTGAAACCCAGCAGGTAGAACTCCACGTGCTCGACCCGCGGCACCATCCAGGCGATCTCCGCCTGGACCGTCGCCAGCACGGCGCAGGCGAGCAGCTCCGGCTGCCGCCGCCCGAGCGGCAGGCGCCACAGCACCCAGACCGCCACCAGCATGGGGACGGTGCAGGCCAGCCGGACGGCGACCAGGTGCGGGGCGATCCCCGGTTCGAGCGCCAGGTCCAGGCCCGACCAGGCGGGGACGGTGATCGTCGCCAGCCCGGAGGTCATCAGCGCCGCCTCCCGCGCGCGGGCCAGCCGGTCCTCCTCGAGGGAGGGCCGGTGCTGCGGCGGGGCGGTGGTCACGACGCGTCCATCGGAACCGCGACGTCTCGCCTGGAGGCGGGCAACCCCGCGGTGCCCCCCTTCCGAGGGGTGCCAGGCCCGTCCGGCCGCCTGGCTAGCCTCGCTGGCGTGTCCGCCGCCCGCACCGCGACCCTCCGCGACGCCGTCGGCCTGGGGCTCGCGGTGGGCCTCTACGGGGTGGCGTTCGGTGCCGCGGCGGACGCCGCCGGCCTCGACCTCTGGCAGGCGCTCGTGCTCTCGGCGGTCATGTTCACCGGGGCCTCCCAGTTCGCGCTGGTCGGCGTCCTCGGCGCCGGCGGCAGCGGGCTGGCGGTGATCGGCAGCGCCCTGCTGCTGGGCACCCGCAACACCCTCTACGGCGTCCGGCTGGCCCCGCTGCTCGCGCCGCGCGGCGTGCTGCACCGGGTCGGCGCCGCGCACTGGGTGATCGACGAGACCACCGCGATGGCCGTCGCCGCCCCGGACCGCGAGCTGGGCCGGCTGGCGTTCTGGGCCACCGGGGGGACCATCTACCTCGGCTGGAACCTGACCACGGTGCTCGGCGCGCTCGGCGCCTCCGGCCTCGGGGGGACGGCGCAGGCCGCGTTGGACGCCGTCGTCCCCGCCGCCTTCCTGGCGCTGCTGTGGCCGCGGCTGCGGCGGGGGTTCCCCGAGGCCGCCGTGCAGCGGCGGGTCGCGGTCGGCGGCGCGGTGGTGGCGCTGCTGCTCACCCCCGTGGTGCCGGCCGGCGTGCAGGTGGTGGCGGCCGTCGTCGCCGTGGCGCTGGCGGGGCGGCCGCGGGGTGCGGACGCGGTCCAGGCGGGCGTGCCCGAGGACGGAGCAGCCCCGCGGACGCGACCGACGAGCACCGGCGAGGAGGGCTCGTGAGCGGCGAGGCGCTGTGGACGGTGGTCCTGGTGGCGGCCGTGGGCTGCTACGCGCTGAAGCTGGCCGGCCTGTCCGTGCCGGCCGCCTGGGTCGAGCGCCCGTGGGTGACCCGCGTCGTCGAGTTCGTCCCGGCGGCGCTGCTGGCCGCGCTGGTCGCCGTCCAGGCGGCCACCACCGGACCGGACCTGGTCGTCGACGGACGGCTGGCGGGGCTCGCGGTCGCCGCCCTCGCGCTGGCGCTGCGGGCGCCGTTCATCGTCGTCCTGGTGCTGGCCGGGGCGACCGGCGCGCTGGTGCACGTCCTCGTCGGCTGACGGAGGACCCCCTGCCCCCCGCCCCTCGCAGGCTCGCGGCAGGACCCTGCACGGGGCCGCGCACGACCGGCCCGTGCCGCCGCACCATCGCCTGGCACGGCGCCACCGCCCGTCAGAAGAGGCGGTCCGCGCGCTGCTCCAGGTCGAGCAGGAAGCGTTTGCGAGGGAGCCCCCCGCCGAACCCGACCAGCCTGCCGTCGGCGCCGATCACCCGGTGGCAGGGCACGACGACCGCGATCGGGTTCCTCCCGTTCGCCGCCCCGACGGCCTGGGCGCCACCCGGCTCGCCGACCGCCGCGGCGATGTACCCGTAGGAGCGGGTCTCGCCGTACGGGATGCGGGTCAGCTCGTTCCACACGGCCAGCTCGAAGGGGCTGCCGACGGGCCGCAGGGGCAGGTGGAAGTCGGTCCGCTCGCCGGCGAAGTACTCGGCGAGCTGGCGCGCGACGTCCTCGAACCCCGCGTCGGCCCGCTCCCCGAGTGCGTCCGCCTCGAGCGCGCCAGGAGGCGACATCGCCAGCCGCACGAGCGCGCCGTCCTCGCCGCGGACGACGGTCAGCGGGCCGATCGGCGACGGCACCACGGTGTGCGTCCTGCTCATCGTCAGCGTTCCCCTGCCCGGTGGACGACCGGCCGGCGCCGGACGCGGGGTCCTCCTCGGGTGGAGACCGTAGGTCGGGGGACCGACAGCAACCAGCCGCCCGGGCGCTGGTCCTGCCCGTCCCGGCGACCTGGCTCAGCAGTCGGAGGGGAAGCGGCGGCGGGAGGCGTCCTCCTGGGCCAGGCGGCGCAGGGCCAGCAGCACCGGTTCCAGCAGCACGGTGTGGACCACCACGAAGCGGACAGCCTCGGCCACCGACCCGGTCGGCACCTCGGCGACGTCCTGCTCGCCGATCCGGCCGGCGGCCTCGGCGTAGCGGTCCAGCAGCTCGTCCGCGGGGGCGACCCCGGCCGAGCGCAGCGCCTCGAGGGCGCCGGCCAGTGCCAGCAGGGCGGGGGAGTCCTCGGCCACCCGCCAGCCCCGGCGGCCCAGCACGGCGCGGGCCTGCTCCAGGTCGGTCGCCTCCTCGGACCCCACGCCGGGCAGTGCCCGGTGGGCGGTACCCAGGGCCGCGTGCACACCGGTGTCCGGGGCGTCGACGGCGGCCAGCACCGCGCGCGCCCGGGCGACCGACAGGCCGCCCGGGCCGAGCAGGGCACGGACCAGACGGAGCCGCTCGAGGTGCTCCTCGCCGTAGCGGGCGCGGGTCGCGCCGGTCGGCTCGCCCGCCGGGAGCAGCCCCTCGCGCAGGTAGTACTTCACGGTCGCCACGGGGACGCCGGCCCGGCGGGCCAGCTCGGAGATCTGCACGCGTCCCCCTCGACATTGGATAGTGCCACTCTCTAACCTTGGAGACCTGCACTACCCAATCAGGAGGACGACATGGCGCGCATCGCCCGGGGCCGCTGGACCCACACGCACGAGGGGGACCTGACCGTCTTCCTCATCGGGATGCGGATCAACGCGCTGCACCGGCCCGACGCGTGGCTGCCCACGCTGGCCGCGATGGGTCCGATGCTCGCCGAGCTCGCCCGGGACCCCGACTCCGGCTTCCTCGGCCACCGCATGACGCTGGGCCGGCGCGGGCCGGTGCTCGTGCAGTACTGGCGCCGCGTCGAGGACGTCTACCGCTACGCCACCGACACCGGAGCCCGGCACCGCCCGGCGTGGACCGCGTTCAACCGGCGCGCCCGCAGGGTGCCGGGCGCGGTCGGCATCTGGCACGAGACGTACCAGGTGGCCCGGGCCGAGAGCATCTACGTCGACCTGCCCGTCCAGGGCCTGGCCGCCGCCACGGGGGCCCGCCAGGTGACCGGCCGGTACGACCGGGCCGCCGCGCGCCTGGCGGGCTGAAGAAGGACCCCCTCCTCCCCACCCCTCGCGAGCTCGGGGCGGTGCCCTGGAGGGGGCCGCTCATCCCGCGGCTTCGCGCGCGCCGGCCTCCCGCTTCTTCTTGGCCTTCCGCTCCCGCCGCTCGGCCTCCTCCGGGCTCTCCTCGCTCAGCCGGTTGAGCTCGCTGCGGATGAAGTCGCGGGTCGCGAGCTCGCCAATGGCGACCCGCAGCGCGGCGAGCTCGCGCGCCAGGTACTCGGTGTCCGCGCGGGTGGTCGCGGCGCGGGCCCGGTCCTCCTCGGCCTGCACCCGGTCGCGATCGGCCTGCCGGTTCTGGGCCAGCAGGATCAGCGGCGCGGCGTAGGCGGCCTGGGTGGAAAAGGCCAGGTTGAGCAGGATGAACGGGTAGGGGTCCCACTGCAGCCGGACGGCGAAGACGTTGAGGGCGATCCACACGACGACGATCACCGTCTGGACGGCGAGGAAGCGTCCGGTGCCCAGGAACCGCGCGATCGCCTCGGCGAACCGGCCGACCGCGTCCGGGTCGAGCCGGAGATAGCTGCCGAGGCCGCGTGCCGCGCCGCGGGGGACGTCGAGCCGGCGGCCGTCAGCCACGGCGGGCCCGCTCGCGCCAGTCCTCGGGCAGCAGGTGGTCCAGGATGTCGTCCACGCTCACCGCGCCGACCAGCCGGCCCTGGGGGTCGACCACCGGCGCGGCGACCAGGTTGTAGGTGGCGAAGTAGCGGGTGACCTCGGCCAGCGGCGCCTCGGGCCGCAGCGGCTCGAGGTCGTCGAGCACCCCGCTGACCAGGCTCGAGGGTGGCTCCCGCAGCAGTCGCTGGATGTGCGCCAGGCCCAGGTAGCGGCCGGTCGGGGTGGCCGACGGAGGCCGGCACACGTACACCTGGCTGGCCAGCGCCGGGGACAGCTCGGGCTCGCGGACCCGGGCCAGCGCCTCGGCGATCGTGGCGTCCGGGGTGAGGATCACCGGCTCGCTGGTCATGATCCCGCCGGCGGTGTCCTCGGAGTACTGCAGCAGCTGGCGCACCGGCTCGGCCTCGTCGGGCTCCATGAGCTCCAGCAGCCGGTTGCGGTCGACGTTGGACAACTCGGCGAGCAGGTCCGCGGCGTCGTCGGGGTCCATGACCTCCAGCACGTCGGCCGCCCGCTTCTCGTCCAGGGTGCCGAGGATGGTGATCTGGTCGGCCTCGGGCAGCTCGCCCAGCACGTCGGCCAGCCGCTCGTCGTCGAGCGCCTCGGCGACCTCGTGCCGCCGCTTGATCGGCAGGTCCTGCAGCGCGTGGGCGACGTCGGCGGCGTTGAGCTCGCGGTAGGTGGCGATCAGCGTCTCCGCACCCTGGCCGGTCTGCGGTAGCGCCAGCCCGGTCACCTCGTCCCAGGCCAGCTGGTGCAGCTGCCCGCGCCGGCCGAGCCGGCCCGGCTCCTGCACGGCGAGCCGGGAGAGCACCCAGTCGCCGGTGCGGTTCTGCTCGATGCCGGCGTCGACGACGGTCGCCGGGCGGCCGGTCTCCGCGACCTGCACCCGGCGGTCGAGCAGCTCGCCGAGGACCAGGGTCTCCCCGCGCCGCTGCTCGAAGCGCTTGAGGTTCAGCGTGCCGGTGGAGAGCACCACCGACCCGGGGTCCAGGGCGGTCACCCGGCCCATCGGCACGAAGATGCGGCGGCGGGCGACGACCTCGACGACCAGGCCCAGCACGCGCGGCGCCGCCGTCCCGACCCGCAGCGCCACCACCACGTCGCGGACCTTGCCGACGCGGTCGCCGTTGGGGTCGAACACGGGCAGCCCGGCGAGCCGGGAGACGTACGCCCTGGTCGCCGTCGTCACGGGTAGCGAGGCTACCGTCGGGGCGTGTCGCCCTCCGGTGCAGCGCTCGAGTACGAGGTCGTCGACGTGTTCGCGCCGGGGCCCTTCGCCGGCAACCCGCTGGCCGTGGTGTTCGACGCCGACGGGCTGAGCACCGGGCAGTGCCAGGCGCTGGCCAACGAGTTCCACCTGTCGGAGACGTCGTTCCTCTCCGCGCCGACCGTGCCCGGCGCCGACTACCGGGTGCGGATCTTCACCCCCTACGCCGAGCTGCCCTTCGCCGGGCACCCGAGCGTGGGCGCGGCGTCGGTGCTGGCCCGGGCCGGCCGGCTGCCCGCCGGGGCGCTGCGCCAGGAGTGCGGCGTCGGCGTCCTGGACGTGGTGGTCGACGACGAGGGCGCGACGCTGTCCGGCGCGCGGCCCACCCTCGAGGACGGCCCCGGTCCGGTGGCGGTGGCCGAGGCGCTGGGGCTCGCGGCCGCCGACGCGGTCGGGCTGCCCGCGCACGTCGCCGGCTGCGGCCTGCCGTTCACGTACCTGGCGGTGCAGCCGCCGGTCGTCGACCGGGCCGACCCCGACCACGTCGCCCTGGACGCGCTCGGTCTCGGGGAGGGCGTCTCGGTGCTCTCCTGGGACGGCGCGACCGCCACCGCCCGGGCGCGGGTCTTCGCGAAGGACCTCGCCTGGGGTGAGGACCCGGCCACCGGTTCGGCCGCGCTGGGCACCGGCGTCTGGCTGGTCGCCGTCGGGCTGCTCCCGCCGGAGGGGACGTCGTCCTACGTCGTGCACCAGGGCGAGGCGATGGGCCGCCCGTCGGAGCTCGCGTGCACGGTCACCGCCTCGGGGGGCCGCGCGGTCGCGGCCACCGTCCGCGGCGCGGTGGTGCCGGTGGCGCGCGGACGCATCCGGGTGCCTTGAAGGACCCCCTGGCCCCCCGCCCCTCGCAGGCTCGCGGCGGGCCCCTGCAAGGGGGCCGGACGGCGCCGGCCGGGGCCGCCGCTGCCTGGGCGGTGCACCGGCCCGGCGGGCGGGACGTCGGGCTCATGGCGGTCGCCGTCGTCGGCGTCTCGCTGTCGGCGCCGCTGACCACGGTGCTGGCCGCGCCCATGCTCGCGCTCGCGTTCTGGCGCAACCTCGGCGGGGCGGCGGTCCTGCTGCCGGTGCTGCTCGTCCGCGAGCGCCGGGCGCTGGGCGGGCTGCGCCCGCGCGACCTGACCAGCTCGGTCGTCGCCGGCCTCTTCCTCGCCGCGCACTTCGCCGCGTGGCTGCCCAGCCTGTCGATGACGACGGTCGCCGCCTCGACGGCGCTGGTGACCACCACGCCGATCTGGACGGCGCTGGCCGCGCGGGTCAGCGGGGTGCGGCTGCCCGCCGCGACCTGGTGGGGGCTGGTGCTGGCCGTGCTCGGCGTGGCGCTGATCGCCGGGGTCGACGTCACGGTCAGCCTGCGCGCCCTGGCCGGCGACGGGCTGGCGCTGCTCGGTGCGATCTGCGCCGGTGGCTACGTGCTGGCCGGGGCCCGCGCCCGGCAGCGGCTGTCCACCTCGGCGTACGCGGTGGTCTGCTACTCCGTGTGCGCCGCGGTCGTCGCCGTCGCCGCCGTCGTGGTGGGCAACCCGCTCGTCGGCTTCGCCGCCCGGGACTGGCTGCTCATCGCCGCCATCACGGTCTGCGCCCAGTTGCTCGGGCACACCCTGTTCAACCTGGTGCTGTCCGCGGTCGGGCCGACGATGGTCAGCCTGGTGATCCTGCTCGAGGTGCCCGGTGCGCTGCTGTTCGCGCTGGTGCTGCTGCGGCAGGTGCCCCAGCTGCTAGCCCTGCCCGGTGTCGCCCTCGTCGTCCTCGGTGTCGCCCTCGTCGTCCGGGCCAGCCGCCCCGCGAGCCTGGCCGAGCCGGGCACCTGAGGGCGCGCGGAGGCCGTCGCTACTCTCCGGTAGCAACCCGACCTCACCCCTCACCCCCTCAGCGGAGGCACCGTGGCCGAGCTCCGATCCCGCCGTTCCAACCTGGCCGTGCCGGGCAGCAACCCCCGGTTCCTGGAGAAGGCCAAGGGCCTGGGCGCCGACCAGGTGTTCCTCGACCTGGAGGACGCCTGCGCGCCGCTGGCCAAGCCCGGTGCCCGCAAGAACATCGTCGCCGCGCTCAACGAGGGCGGCTGGGGGAAGAAGATCCGCACCGTCCGGGTCAACGACTGGACGACGGAGTGGACCTTCCAGGACGTCCTCGAGGTCGTCGGCGGCGCCGGCGCGAACCTGGACTGCATCATGCTGCCCAAGGTGGCCGACGCCGCCCAGGTGCAGGCGCTGGACCTGCTGCTCACCCAGCTCGAGAAGGCCCACGGCCTGCCGGTCGGCCGGATCGGCATCGAGGCGCAGATCGAGACCGCGCAGGGCCTGATCAACGTCAACCAGATCGCGTTCGCCAGCCCGCGGATCGAGACCATCATCTTCGGCCCGGCCGACTTCATGGCCAGCATCAACATGAAGTCCCTGGTGGTCGGCGCCCTGCACCCGGACTACGCCGGCGACCCGTTCCACTACATCCTCATGCAGATCCTCATGGCCGCCCGCGCCCGCGGCGTGCAGGCCATCGACGGCCCCTTCCTGCAGGTGCGCGACGTCGAGGCCTTCAAGGAGGTGGCCAAGCGGTCGGCGGTGCTCGGGTTCGACGGCAAGTGGGTGCTGCACCCTGGCCAGGTCGACGCGGCCAACGAGATCTACTCGCCGTCCCAGGCCGACTACGACCACGCCGAGCTCATCCTCGACGCCTACGACTGGGCGACCTCGGAGGCCGGCGGCAAGAAGGGCTCGGCGATGCTCGGCGACGAGATGATCGACGAGGCCAGCCGGAAGATGGCCCTGGTCATCGCCGGCAAGGGCCGCGCCGCGGGCATGCAGCGCACCTCGACGTTCACCCCGCCCGAAGGCTGAGGCCTGAGCTTCCCGCGCTGAACGTACCGACGCGGCGGCTTGCTCGGGGAACCGAGGAGCCGTCGCGTCGTCGTTGCCGCACCGGGGGACGGCCGACCGTGCCCGGTGTCGGGTCGTGGTCGCGTACTCCACCACGACCCGTCGCAGGACGAGTGTCGGCGCGCGGTGCCGGGACTGTCGCGCCGGTAAGGAGTGCGGACCCCGGGGGATGCGATCCCCCGGGGTCCGCGCCACTTACGACTCAGCGATCAGTAGCCGTGAGCCGACTTCCATGCCCGGACGGCGTTGGTCCAGACGGACTCGTCGCTCACCACGCGCATCCCCGCCGTCGGAACCGGGTAGGCCCCGCCGCCGAGCCAGACGATCGTGGAGGGGTTGTTCGGGCACGCCGAGTCGTCGACCACCGTCCCCGGCGGCAGCGTCATCGAGCCCTTGCCGTTCAGGGACACCGAGTCGACCTTGAAGATCGAGCACTTGATGACCACGCGGTTGCCGGAGGTCGACCACTTGAACAGAGTGTTCTCGCCCATGACGACCTGGCCGTCCTCGACGTGCGGGGTCTCGTAGAGCCCGATCAACATGTGGTCGAGGACCAGCGTCTCCGAGGCCGGCGTCGGCCAGGAGCGGTCGCTCGAGGGCCGCTCGGAGATGCCGGTGTTGCACTGTTCCCACAGGTTGTCGTACAGCACGCCGCCGACCGTGTAGTCGTTCTCCATGCAGTCGTCGCGGATCCGCGACAGGTAGGTGCCCTCGACGTGGAACGTCGCGTTGTTGGCGTTGACCGCGGACTCCTGCGGCTTGATGCCGTCCTCGACGTTGTCGCAGCGGACATCCCGGACCTGCATCGACTCGCGGGCGATGATTTTCACGCAGGCGGCGTTGAACTCGTCGTGGTAGTACTGCCAGGTCTGGTCGTCCTCAGCCTGTCCCCGGATGGTGCCGCCGACAACACAGGTGTTCAGCGCGGCGTCCCCGGTGCCGACCGCGAACACCGACTTGGTCGCCGGGTACGCCGTTGAGGTGACCCCCGACAGGTCGTAGGTGACGTCGTCCGCGGGTGCCTTCGCCTCCCACTGCTCTCTCAGCGTCGTGCCGGCCGGGTAGGGGCGGACGACGTCGCGGCCGTTGGCCTCACACGACCCCATGGAGGGCGTGCTGCCCGACGTCGTAGGTGGAGTCGGCGCCGGTGACGTCGCCGCCGTGCCGGAGCTGTACTCGATGTGAAGGGCGGGGGCCTTGGCCGCGCCACCTTCGTACGACTCGGCGGTGCGCGTTCCGGTGCCCGTCACGACGACCGCGAGCGCGTTGCCGCTCGCCCAGCCCGGGCGGGACACGATCTGCTGTACCACCGGCGACAGGTCGGGGGTGCGCTGCTCGGCGCCACGGGCGCCGACCGTCGACCAGGGCGCCGGGGCCCACGTGACCTTTGCCGTGGTTCGCGGCCGGGAGGAGACGTTCTTCGATCCCGTCGTGAACGCGGCCGCGTTGTCAGCGGCCTCTCCCCGGATGGTCAAGTTCGCGTTTGCGGTAGTGACCTCGTCGGCCTGGAACTGGATCCAGGCCTTGGTGATGGTGGCCCCCGCCGGAATCGACACCCCGGTGAACCGCAGACCGACGGTCTGCGCCGTCGAACCGTCTGCACCGAGATTCAGGTCGCCGCCTGCCAGCGAGATCCTGGTGGGGGACTCTTCCGCGTCGGCTGCGCCGGTTCGCACCGGGACGTCCAGCACGGAACTGGTCGCGGACGACGCGATACCGGTCGTGCCCAACGTTGCGACCGTCAGCGTCAACATGATCGACGCGAGCGTGATCGTGCGTTTCATATGGCCTTGGATCCTTTGCGTCGGCTCATGCCGCGGCCTGAGGCGGGCACTCACCGCTGTGGGGGAGGAGATGTGCACCGAGCACGCTACGTAGCGAGACGAGCCGCCCAAGTAGCGAATAGCCGACCTGGCAAAGACCTTCAGGCGTGTCGTGGGGCCGCTACGGGCTCGTGACCTGGGGGGTCAGGCCGCGCCCGGGGTCCGTCCGCGGGTAGCGGATGTGACGAACCTCACGTCTCGGAGCGTTGTACTCCCGGCGCGTTACGTACCGACGCGCCGTCATGGACACGCGAGACAGGGTTGCCGCGCCTCAGCGGGAGCCACGACAGCCGTATTCGTGCTGGGGGTGGTCCCGCAGATTCGCCGGTGGCCACTGATCGGGTGCGTCCTCGGCAGGGACGTGCTGGCACCGGAACGAGGTCGCCGGCACCCGGATCGGGCGGTTCGGGATACTCCCCGGTAACTCGGACGCCGGAGTCCCTGGAGGAGCGACGCGATGACCCGCCTGGCGCAGACCGCCGACCTGACCGACATCCAGCAGGAGATCCTGTCGACGGTCAGGACCTTCGTCGACAAGGAGATCATCCCGCACGCGCAGGCGCTCGAGCACGCCGACGAGTACCCGACCGAGATCGTCGAGGGCTTGAAGGAGATGGGCATCTTCGGGCTGATGATCCCCGAGGAGTACGGCGGACTCGGCGAGTCGCTGCTGACCTACGCGCTGGTGGTCGAGGAGATCGCGCGCGGCTGGATGAGCGTCTCCGGCGTCATCAACACGCACTTTATCGTCGCCTACATGGTCATGCAGCACGGCACCCGGGAGCAGCGCGAGCGCCTGCTGCCGCGCATGGCGACCGGCGAGGTGCGCGGCGCGTTCTCGATGTCCGAGCCCGGCCTGGGGTCCGACGTCGCCGGCATCCGCACCAGGGCGGTCCGGCAGGCCGACGGCGACTACGTCATCGACGGCCAGAAGATGTGGCTGACCAACGGCGGCAGCTCCACGCTGGTCGCCGCGCTGGTGCGCACCGACGAGGGCGCCGAGAAGGCGCACCAGAACCTGACGACGTTCCTGGTCGAGAAGCCGGCCGGCTTCGGCGAGGTCGTCCCCGGGATCACCATCCCCGGCAAGATCGACAAGATGGGTTACAAGGGCGTCGACACCACCGAGCTGGTGTTCGACGGCTACCGGGCCCAGGCGTCCGACGTCCTCGGCGGCGTCCCCGGCCGGGGCTTCGCCCAGATGATGGACGGCGTCGAGGTCGGGCGGGTCAACGTCGCCGCCCGCGCCTGCGGCATCTCCATCCGGGCGTTCGAGCTGGCCATCGCCTACGCCCAGCAGCGGGAGACCTTCGGCAAGCCGATCGCCCAGCACCAGGCGATCGCCTTCTCCCTCGCCGAGATGGCGACCAAGGTCGAGGCCGCGCACGCGCTGATGGTCAAGGCCGCGCGGCTCAAGGACGCCGGCCAGCGCAACGACGTCGAGGCCGGCATGGCCAAGCTGCTGGCCAGCGAGTACTGCGCCGAGGTGACCACCCAGTCGTTCCGCATCCACGGCGGCTACGGCTACTCCAAGGAGTACGAGATCGAGCGGCTCATGCGCGAGGCGCCGTTCCTGCTCATCGGCGAGGGCACCAGCGAGATCCAGAAGACGATCATCAGCCGGGGCCTGCTCAAGGAGTACGCGCTCAAGCGCTGAGGACTCGACCGCCGCGGTGCGCCCTCCGGAGGCCCCCTGCGGGGTCCCGCCGCGAGCGTGCGAGCGGCGGGGGCAGGGGGTCCTCCTTCTCAGCTCTCGCCGTCGGCCGGCTCCGCGAAGGTGACCTCGACCCGGTCGACGCCGAGCGAGCGGGCCAGGCCGGTCAGCATGTCGCGGGTGTTGGTCTCGGCACGGTCGCGCAGGTCGCTCGCGGCGGCCGCGGCGGCCAGCTTCTCCTCGGCCAGGGCGTAGACCTCGCTGTCGTCGACCGGGTTGTCGCCGAGCGCGTCGCCGACCCGCTCGAACAGCCCGCGGTCGCGGTCGAGGACCCGGCTCTCCGCCGGGTCGATGCGGACCTCGCCCAGCCGCGGGGCGGGCAGCTCGATGGTCGCCGAGGTGCCGTCGGGGGAGAGGGTGACGGCGCCGTCGTCCAGCCCCTCGAAGTCGACGTAGGCGTCGGCGGTGCCGGTGGCCAGGAAGCTGACCCGCTCGCCGCTGATCACGTCCGGCACGTACCGGGTGTCGAGCTCGCGGTCGATGACGACCTGGAAGGTGCCGGTCGCGGCGTGGTACTCCGCCATGTCCTCCAGCGCCAGCAGCAGCGGGGGAGTGCTGCGGTCGACGACGTCCTGACCCAACGGGTCGTCGGGCAGCCAGTCGGCCACCTGGAAGCCGACGGGCACGAGCACGGCCAGGCCGATGCCCGCGGCGACGAGCTTTGCGCGCACACGACGGCGCGGGGCCGGGTCTCCGAGGACGGGGCGGTTCTGCAGCAGCGTGGGCATGCGCGCGGCCTCTCGGCTCGGGGTCGGGCGTGCGGGAGCTCACCTGTTCAGCGATCGGGGCGCGCCCGCCATTCCCGACACGCCGGCACCCCGCGGGAACAGGGCCGGCCGGCGTCGGCGAGGCTTCCGGACATGAGAGCCGTCGGGGTGACCGCGTTCGGTGGGCCGGAGGCCCTGCACGTCGTCGACGTCCCGCCGGAGCCGCTGGGCCCCGGCAAGGTGCGGCTCCGGGTGACCGCGGCCGCGGTCAGCCCGACCGACACCCACCTGCGCGAGGGCGCCTACGCCGGACGCGACCGGGTGCAGGAGTTCCCCTACGTCCCGGGGATGGACGCCGCCGGGGTGCTCACCGAGATCGGCCCGGACACCGACACCGACCTGCGGGTGGGCGACCGCGTGATGGCGATCGTGCTGCCCTCGGGCGCGCACGGCGCCTACCGCGAGGACCTGGTGCTGCCGGCCGCCTCGGTGACCCGATCGCCGGCGGGCAGCACCGACGCCGAGGCCTCGACCCTGCCGATGAACGGGCTCACCGCGCGGCTGGCCCTGGACCTCATGGGGCTGCGGCCCGGCCGGGTGCTGGCGGTGACCGGCGCGGCCGGGGCGCTCGGCGGCTACGTCGTCCAGCTCGGCAAGGCCGACGGGCTCACCGTCGTCGCCGACGCCTCCGAGGCCGACGAGCAGCTGGTGCGCGATCTCGGCGCCGACGTCGTGGTCCGGCGGGGGGACGACGTCGCCGACCGGATCCGCGCCGAGTTCCCCGACGGCGTCGACGGGCTGGCCGATGGCGCGGTGCAGGACGCGCGGGTGCTGCCGGCGGTGCGGGACGGCGGGGCGGTGGCGACCGTGCGCGGGTACCGCGGCGACGGCTCGGGCCGGGTCGCGGTGCACCCGACGCTGGTCCGGCGGGTCGCGGAGGGCCGGGCGGCGCTGGACCGGCTGCGGCAGCAGGCCGAGGACGGCGTGCTGACCCTCCGGGTGGCCCGCACGATGCCGGCCGAGCAGGCCGCCGAGGCGCACCGGCTGCTGGCACGCGGCGGCGTCCGCGGCCGGCTGGTGCTCACCTTCTGAGCTGCCGGGCCCCGGCGACCGTGCGAGGGTCGCGGGCGTGAACGGCGCACAGGCACTCATCCGCACGCTGGTCGCCGCCGGGGTCGACGTCTGCTTCGCCAACCCCGGCACGTCGGAGATGCACTTCGTCGCGGCCCTCGACGACGTGCCGGAGATGCGCGGTGTGCTGACGCTGTTCGAGGGCGTCGCCACCGGCGCCGCCGACGGCTACGCGCGGATGGCCGGGCGGCCGGCGGCCACGCTGCTGCACCTGGGTCCCGGGCTGGCCAACGGCCTGGCCAACCTGCACAACGCCCGCCGCGGAGGGGCGCCCATGGTGAACGTGGTCGGCGACCACGCCCGCTCGCACAAGCGGCTGGACGCGCCGCTGGAGTCCGACCTCGACGCGCTGGCCGGGGCGGTGTCGGGCTGGCTGCGCCGCTCGTTGTCCCCGGCCGACGTCGCCGCCGACGCCGCCGAGGCCGTCGCGGAGTCCGCCCGGCGCGGCATCGCCACGCTGGTGCTGCCGGCCGACGTCTCGTGGGAGGACGGCGCCGAGCCCGCGCAGCCGCAGCCGGTGCGCCCGGCTCCGCAGGTCGCGCCATCGGTGGTGGACGGCGTGGCCGCGGTGCTGCGCTCCGGGGAGCCGGCGGTGCTGTTCCTCGGCGGGGACGTCGTCGCCAGCGAGGCCGCGCTGCTGGCCGCGGGGCAGGTCGCCGCGGGCACCGGCGCGCGGCTGCTGGCCGAGACGTTCGCACCGCGCACGGTGCGCGGCGCGGGCCTGCCCGACGTCCCCAAGCTGCCCTACCCGCCGGAGATGGCGATCGCCGCGCTGGCCGGCACCCGCCACCTGGTGGTGGCCGGGGCGACGTCGCCGGTGCACTTCTTCGGCTACCCGGAGGGGCCGGGGACGCCGGTGCCCGAGGGCTGCACGGTGCACGTGCTCTCCGCTCCCGGCGAGGACGGCGCCGCCGCGGTGCGGGCGCTGGCCGGGGTCGCGGCCCCGGACGCGCGCGCGGAGCTGCTGGAGGCGTCGCGGCCCGAGCTGCCGGGCGGGGAGCTCACGCCGCGGGCGGTGTCCGCGGTGGTCGGTGCGCTGCTGCCGGAGCGGGCGGTCGTCGTCGACGAGGTGCTGACCTCCGGCGTCGGGCTGGCCGAGCTGACCGCCGGTGCGCCGCGGCACGACTGGCTGGCGCTCACCGGCGGGGCCATCGGCGACGGGCTGCCCATGGCCGTCGGTGCCGCGGTGGCCTGCCCGGACCGGCCGGTGCTCGCGCTGCAGGCCGACGGCAGCGCCATGTACACCATCCAGGCGCTGTGGACGATGGCCCGCGAGCAGCTCGACGTCACCGTCGTCCTGTACGACAACGGCTCCTACGCGATCCTCGAGCACGAGCTGTCCCGGGTGGGCGCGGCGGAGGACGGCAAGCGCGCCGGCGAGCTGCTGCACCTGGGTCGGCCGTCGCTGGACTTCGTGTCGCTGGCCGCCGGCATGGGTGTGCCCGCCACCCGGGCCGCGACCGCCGAGGAGCTGGCCGAGCAGCTGCGGGCGGCGCTGACCGCGCCGGGTCCGCACCTGGTCCAGGCGGTCCTGCGCGGCTGACGTCGCGGAGCCGAGGGGGCTCAGCCGGTCGCGCGGTAGAGCGTGTACGCGCCGAACAGGCGGTGCACGTGGGTCCCGGTCGCCGCGACGTCCCGGAACCCGGCACGGACGAGCAGGTCCGGGACGTCCTCCACGGCGTGCTCCCGGGTGAACCGGTGCCGGTGGCCCCGGTCGCCGGCACCGCCCACGTCCATCAGGTGCAGCGCACCTCCGGGCCGCAGCACCCGGCGCACCTCGCGCACCGCCGCGTCCCGCTGGTCGGCGGGCACGTGGTGGAGCATGAACGAGGAGAGGACGACGTCCACGCTGTCATCGGCGTAGGGCAGTTCCTCGGCATGGCCGCGGTCGAGCTGCACGGTCAGCCCGCGGCGGCGGGCCTTGCGGTGGGCGCGGGCCAGCCCGGCCAGGTCGGGGTCGAGGCCGACGACGAGCGCCGCGGGCTGGGCCCGCTTGGCCGCGAGCAGCAGGTTGCCGGTGCCGCAGCCGATCTCCAGGACGCGCTGGCCGGGCCGGAGGGCGGCCTGGTCGAGCAGCCGCCGGTGGAGCCGCCGGACGCCGGCCAGCGGGGTGAGCGGGTCGTAGAGGGGCAGCAGCCACGCCTGCCTCATCCCGGGCAGGAAGTCGCGCTCCTCCCGGTCACCGCCGTCCGCAGCCGCGCGCTGCCGGTCGTGCCACCCATGCCGATCACCTTCGCCGTGGACCGTCCCCGGTGACCACCGCCACCCTCGACCGTCACGCGGGGGACGGCAAGGAGGCGGTGACCGCCGCGGTCGCCGCCGACGACGGAGCCGTCCTCCCACCTGGCGGGGGCCGTCCCCGGCCGTGAGCATGGGGGCCTGGGACGACACGGGGAGGCCGGGATGGACGCCGCTGCGCTGCGGGACCTGCAGGCACCGATCAAGCAGGGCTACCGGGACGACCCGGCGTCCGCGTGCGTGACCATGCACGCCGAGGCCGCGTTCGCCGACCCGGGCATCACCTGCACCGTGCAGACCTGGGCCGGCCCCGCCCGCGCCGGGCTGCACCCCTCGACCGGCGGCGACGGCAGCGACGCCTGCTCCGGCGACATGCTGCTGCAGGCCCTGCTGGCCTGTGCGGGGGTGACGATGCGCAGCGTCGCCACGGCGATGGGGATCGAGATCCGCTCGGCGCGGCTCACCGCGCGGGGCGACATGGACGCCCGCGGGACGCTCGGCGTCTCGAAGGAGACGCCGGTCGGACTGGGTGCGATCACCGTGGACGCCGAGCTGGACACCGACGCCGACGACGCCACCCTGGCCCGGCTCGGGCAGCTCACCGAGCGGTACTGCGTGGTCGCCCGGACGCTGGCGCAGCCGCCGCACCTCACCGTCCGCCGCGCCTGACCCGACCCGTCCGGGGCCCTCCCCCCAGCGGGTCAGTCCGCCCGCCCGGCGCTTCCCCGGCGCGGCAGCGGCTTGGTCGACTGCCGTCCAGGGCCTGCCGAACGCGGCCCGCGGGCTGCCGCCGGGACGGCGGGACGACACGGGGGAGCGGGATGACGGGCGACAGCTGTGCCGGTCGAGCGGACGGCGGTCCGCGGGGGAGTCGCGCGACCCGCGGCCCCGGAGCACCGCTTCCGGCGCGACATCGAGGGTCTGCGGGCCGTGGCCGTCGGCCTCGTCCTGCTCGACCACGTGTTCGGGTGGCCCTCGGGCGGGTTCATCGGCGTCGACGTCTTCTTCGTCATCTCCGGCTTCCTCATCACCGGCCTGCTGGTCCGCGAGCGGCAGCGCACGGGGCGGATCTCGTTGCGCGCTTCTACGTGCGCCGGGCCCGCCGGCTGATGCCCGCGGCGGTGTCGACGCTGGTCGTCACCACGCTCGCGGCCTGGGTGCTCTTCGTCGACGGCCGCTTCTGGAACACCGTCAGCGACGGTCTGTGGGCACTGTTCTTCGGCGCCAACGTCACCTTCGCCCGGCAGGGCACCGACTACTTCCAGACCGACGCCGCGCCCTCGCCGTTCCAGCACTTCTGGTCCCTCGCGGTCGAGGAGCAGTTCTACCTGCTGTGGCCGGTGCTGGTCCTCGCCGTCTTCGGGGTCACGGTCGGCCGGCGCGGGCGCGCCGCCGTCCTCGGGCTGGCGATGCTGGCGGTGACGGCGGCGTCGTTCGCGTGGTCGCTGCACGCGACGGGCACCTCCCCGGAGACCGCCTACTTCTCCACGTTCACCCGCGCCTGGGAGCTGGGGGTCGGCGCGGTGGTCGCCGTCACCGCCGCGCGCCTACACCGGCTCCCGGCCTCGCTCCAGGCGGTGCTGGCCTGGACCGGCCTGGCCGGCGTCGTCGCCTCCGCGTTCCTCATCACCGCCGGCACGCCGTTCCCCGGCTCCGCGGCGGCGCTGCCGGTCCTGTCGACGGCGCTGCTCGTGGCCTTCGGCGCGGCACCCGGCGGGCCGGGCGTGCGGTGGGCGCTGGGCAGTGCGCCGGCGCGGTTCCTCGGCCGCATCTCCTACTCGCTGTACCTGTGGCACTGGCCGGTGGTCGTCGTCCTCGCCGCCGTGCTGGACCCCGAGTCGGTGGCCTACTACGCCGTCGTCCTGGTGCTGTCGCTGGCGCTGGCGACCATCTCGTACTCCGTGGTGGAGCAGCCGGTGCTGCACTCGGGCTGGCTGCTCCCGCGGGCGCGCCGCACCCCGCACCCGGCGGCCCCGCGCGTCCACCGGCGGGCCCGCGCGGTCGCCGGTGCTTCGGCGGCCACCGCGATCGTCGTCGCCGCCGCGCTGCTGGTGGTCTCCCCGCCCGGCCAGCTCGACCCCCGCGCCGCGGCCGCGGCCACCGCCGCCCTCCGGGCCGAGGCCGAGGCGCGCGCGGCCGCGGAGGACGGCGGCGCCGCGCTCGACCCGCTCACCTCCGAGATCCGGGCGGCGTCGGTGGCGCTGACCTGGCCGAGCGACCTGTCGCCCAGCCTCGACGACCTGCCCGACTACCTGCGCGAGCAGTGGTCCGAGGGCTGCTTCGACGTGCGCGAGGACAACGTGGCCGAGTGCGTCTACGGCGACCCGGCCGCGCCTCGGCAGGCGGTCGTGCTCGGCGACTCGATCGCCGGCGCCTGGCTGCCCGGGATCGTCTCGGGCCTGACGCCGCAGGGCTGGTCGGTGCAGACGCTGTCGATGGGCCGCTGCCCCAACGTGCTCGAGATGACGCTGGCCGGCGGCCAGCCGTTCACCGAGTGCGCCGAGCACCGGCAGTAGGCGCTGGGCTGGATCGCCGAGAACGGCCCGGACCTGGTCCTGCTCAGCAACGCCTACGACGCCGAGCTGGCCGACCCCGCGCTGGACCGGACGGCGGTCTTCCGCGACGGGCTGACCTCCATGGTCGAGCAGATCCAGTCGTCCGGCGCCCGGGTCGTCGTCCTCGGGGCGCCGCCGGAGACGGGGAACCTGCAGTCGTGCGCGAACGGGCTCAGCGAGCCCGCGGACTGCCTGGAGGCGCCGAGCCGGGCGTACCTGGCGTCGCTGGCGACCGAGGCCGAGGTGGCGGAGGCGACCGGCGCCACGGCGGTCGACCCGCAGCGCTGGTTCTGCGCTGACGACCTCTGCCCCGCCTTCATGGGCAGCACGCCGGTGTTCGCTGACGGGGTGCACATGACGGCGGAGTACTCGGAGCGGATCGGCGCCTCCGTCGCCGCCGCCCTGCTGGAGACCTGAGCCGGCGCAGCTCAGCGACCGGCCCGCACCGGGCTGTGCCCGGCCTGCTCGGCCTTGCCCACCACGCGGGGCGGATGGCGAGGGTCCACCGACCCACGTGCGGGCGGACAGAGGTGGTCTACGCACGCTCCACCGCTGCTTACTCCTGGAAGCCGCGGTGGAGGTTGCCGGGACCGACTCATGAGGCGGCCGGGCGACCGGGGATGACACCCGACCGGGTGGGCCGGTCGGCTCCGTCGTCCACAGATCGTGGCGACCGGCGCCCGCGGACGGCCGCGTTCTCCTACTGTCCGTCGTCGTCCTGACCGAGCGTGACGACGGGGGTGCCGTGCCGACTGCGACCAGTGCGCTGGAGGTCGTCGACGGCGAGGTGCGCGAGCTGATCCGCCGGCGCGGGTTGGACCCGTTCACCGACCCCGGGCCGGTCCGGCTGAAGTGACCCCCGTCAGGCGCACACCTCGTTCTGTGTCAGTTGCATGGTCTCGTAGTCGGTGGGGCTGAGGTTGCCGAGCCGGGAGTGCCGGCGGCGGGTGTTGTAGAAGCCCTCGAGGTAGGAGAAGACCTCCATCTCCAGCTCGT
>NZ_JBJGYN010000049.1:0-34130 GCF_054050015.1 Geodermatophilus sp. SYSU D01176
CCCCCCCCCCCCCCCCCCCCCCCCCCCCCCCCCCCCCCCCCCCCCCCCCCCCCCCCCCCCCCCCCCCCCCCCCCCCCCCCCCCCCCCCCCCCCCCCCCCCCCCCCCCCCCCCCCCCCCCCCCCCCACTCCGGGCGCGGCTTCCGCCCTGCCGCTCCGGGCTGCATCCTGGCCAGGACCGGCCCGAGGAGGAGTCACCCGTGTCCGTCTTCCCACCCATGCCGCTGGCCGAGTGGGCCGACACCAAGGAGACCGTGCACCGGTTCCTGCAGATCGTCGGCAAGCTGCGCCTGGCCAACGCCCCGCGGCGCAACCACTGGTGGCACATCCCGTTCCACCTGACCGGCCGGGGTCTCACCACCCGCCCGATGGGCTTCGACCCGGTCTTCGCCGTCGACCTGGACCTGGTCGACCACCGGCTCGAGATCGCCGTCGCCGACGGACGGCGGGCGTCGTTCCCGCTGCCCGGGCTGAGCGTGGCGGCGTTCTACCGGCAGCTGCTGGGCAGCCTGTCGCAGTTCGGCCTGCCGGCCACCGTCGACATCCCCGTCCCGTTCGACCTGGCCGACCGCACGCCGTTCGCCGAGGACGAGCACCACGCGTCCTACGACCGGGACCGGGTGACCCGCTACTGGCTGGTGCTGGGCCAGGTGGCGCAGGTGCTCGAGGAGTTCGCCGGTCGCAGCTACGCCAAGACCAGCCCGGTGCACCACTTCTGGCACACCTTCGACCTCGCCGTGACCCGGTTCTCCGACCGGCGGGTGGAGCAGTCCGCGACCGTCGACCCGGTGACCCGGGAGGCGTACTCCCACGAGGTCATCAGCGCCGGCTTCTGGTTCGGCGACGACCAGGTCCCCGAGCCGGCCTTCTACTCCTACACCGCACCCGAGCCGGCAGGGCTGGCCGAGGAGCCGCTGCGGCCGGCCGCGGCGCGCTGGATCGACAGCCGCGGCGCCCACCTCGCCCTGCTGCCCTACGAGGACGTGCGGACCGCGGCCGACCCGCGGGCCGTCGTCCTGGACTTCCTGGAGAGCGCCTACGCCGCCGGCGCCCGCCGCGCGGGGTGGGACCTCGGCGCCCTGCGCTGCCCGACCGCACCCGAGCCCCGCTGACCGCGACCGTCCCCATCGCCCGGAGGCCCGCACGATGAGCAACCTGGACCGCCGCCCGCCCGCCCGCGAGCTCGGCGGACTGGAGGACACCCCCGCAGGCCCGGTCCTGGACCTGCTGCCGGGCAAGGAGGTGCTGCTGGGCGAGAGCACCCGCGTGCGCCGCCTGCTGCCCACCCTCGGCCGCCGGCTGGTCGGCGCGTGGGCGTTCGTCGACCACTACGGCCCCGACGACATCGCCTCCTCCCCCGGCATGCAGGTGCCGCCGCACCCGCACACCGGCCTGCAGACGGTGTCCTGGCTGCTGGAGGGCGAGGTGCACCACCGCGACTCGCTCGGCAGCGACGCCCGCATCCACCCCGGCGAGCTGGCCCTGATGACCGCCGGGCACGGCATCGCGCACTCCGAGCAGTCCCCGCCGGTGCACCCGCAGTACCTGCACGGCGCGCAGCTGTGGGTGGCGCTGCCGGACGCCGCCCGCGACACCGCCCCGGCGTTCGCCCACCACACGTCGCTGCCCGGTTTCACCTCCGACGGGCTGACCGCGACCGTGCTGATGGGGTCCTTCGGCGGGGCGACGTCGCCGGGCACCGCGCACACCCCGCTGGTCGGCGCCGACCTCGACCTGGCCGCAGGTGCCGACGTCGAGCTGCCGCTGGAGCCGGACTTCGAGTACGCGCTGCTGGCCTCGTCCGGGTCGGCCGAGGTGGCGGACGCGCCACTGCAGGTCGGCGCGATGCTCTACCTCGGCACCGGACGGCGCTCGGTGCGGGTCCGCGCCGCCGAGGCGACCCGGCTGCTGCTGCTGGGCGGCGAGCCGTTCGAGGAGCGGATCGTCATGTGGTGGAACTTCGTCGGCCGGTCCGGCGAGGAGATCACCGAGTACGCCGAGCGGTGGAACGCCGAGGACGCGCGGTTCGGTGCCGTCGTCGGCTACGACGGCGACCGGCTCGAGGCCCCGCCGCTGCCCCCGGTGCCGCTCAAGGCCCGTGGCCGGGTGCGCTGAGGAGCGGGGCGGTACGGGGAGACCGGCCCTCCCCCGGAGGGGGTAGGTGAACGGCCCGGTCTCTGTGGGAACCGGGCGGCCGGTGCGCTCACGAGAGCATGAGTGCGCTGGCCCAGGACGAGGAACGTGTCGCCTTCTGGCGGCGGCACACCGTCAGCGGGATCGTCCTGTGCGAGGTGATCCCCGTGATCATCGCCGTGCGGACCCTGACCACCGACCCGCCTCGTGCGGGGGTCATCCTCGCCATCGCCGCGGTGGTGGCCCTCTCGGCTCCGCTGCTGGCGCTGATCCCCGTCGACCGGCTGGTCCGCCACCCGCGGGGCCGGCTGTTCTTCGACGCCTGGGAAGCCGTGGGCATCGCCCTGGTGATCACGTTGTGCCTGCTCGACGAGGCGGCCGACAGCCCGTACGTCCTGTTCCTCTTCGTCCTGCTGGCCCATGCGGCGCTGGCCTACCCGCCGGCCGGTGTCGCGCTGGCCGGCACGAGCATCCTCGCCGGGTACCTCGGCATCGGCCTCGGGGTCGGAGGTGCGCCTGCTGGCGACGTCCTGGTCGGTGCACTCGCCCTGGGGGTCGCGACCGCCACCTGTGCGTTCGCGTCGGCGAACCACCGGCGGGCCTACCAGCGCACTGCCGCGTACGCCCAGGAGGTCGCCCTCCTCGCCGAGCGGGACGGGCTGACCGGTGCGCTGAACCACCGCGCGTTCCACGAGCGGCTGCGCACCGAGGCGGCCCGCGCCACGGCCGACAGGCCGCTGAGCCTGCTGCTCGTCGACGTCGACGAGTTCAAGACCGTCAACGACACCCTGGGTCACCTGGCCGGCGACGCGGTCCTCCGGCTGGTCGGCGAGACGCTGGCCCGGAGCGAGGGCGTCGCCGGGCGCGTGGGCGGCGACGAGTTCGCCCTCCTGCTCCCGGGCACCGACCTGTCGGAGGCGGCCCTGCTCGCCGAACGGCTCGTGACCCACGTGCGCACGGCCGCCGCCCCCTACGCGGCCACGGTGAGCGTCGGCGCGGCGACCGTCACGTGGACCGATCCGGTCGGGCTCCAGGCGGCGGCCGATGCCGCCGTGTACCGCGCGAAGCACAGCGGCCGGAACCGCGTCTCCGTCCCCCCGGCGGCCTCGGACGGTCCGCGCCTCTGGCCCCGTCCGGAGCCTGATCCCCCGTCCGCCCCGGGCGAGGAACGACGGGGCACAAGACGGACCGGGCCGGCGTTGCGGCCGGCATGACCGTCGACCAGCGCATGCTCGCCTTCGTCGCCTCGCGGCACGCCGCCGTGCTCGCCACCCTCAAGCGGGACGGCCGCCCGCAGCTGTCCAACCTCTTCTACGCGTGGGACGACGAGCAGCAGCTGGCCCGCATCTCGGTGACCGCCGACCGCGCCAAGACCCGTAACCTGCAGGCCGACCCGCGGGCGACGCTGCACGTGACCTCGCCTGACTTCTGGACGTGGGTCGCCGTCGAGGGCACCGCCGAGCTCGCCCCGGTGGCGGCCGACCCGCACGACGCCACGGTCGAGGAGCTGATCACCTACTACCGGACCATCAACGGCGAGCACGACGACTGGGACGCCTATCGCGCGGCCATGGTGGCCGACCGCCGTCTCGTCGTCCGGCTGCGTCCCGAGCACACCTACGGCCAGCTGCGCGCCTGAACGCCGAGCGGCGGGCCGGCAGGGTGGTCGGGGCTCGTCCACCGCGCCGGCCCCGCCGCCTCAGCTGCCCGTCGGCGGCTGCATCACCGACAGCGGGGCACCCCACGGGTCCTCGACCACGGCGAAGCGGCCGAACTCGGTGTCCATCGGCGCCATGGTCACCTTGCCGCCGCCGGACTCCACCGTGGCGACGGCGTCGTCGGTGGAGTCGACCGCGAAGCACGCCGTCCAGCCCTTCGGGGAGCCCGGCTGGTGGCCGCCCAGGCCACCGAGCATGCGCCCGTCGCGCGCGAAGGTCGTGTACCCCCCAGCGCCGGGCACCTCGGCCCAGTCGAAGCCGAAGACGGCGGTGTAGAACTCCCGGGCGGCCGCCGGGTCCTCGACCGCCGCCTCGCTCCACACGAGCGACCCGTGCTCGTTGAAGACGCGGTACCCGGTGTGCATCCCGGACTGCCACAGGCCGAACGCGTTGCCCTGCGGGTCGGCGGCGATCACCATCGTGCCCATCGGCCCGACCTCCATGGGCTCCACGACGACGGTGCCGCCGGCCTCGCGGATGCGGGCGGCCGTCGCCGCGGCGTCGTCGGTCGCGAAGTACGTCGTCCAGCCCGGGGAGTCGCCCGGGTTCATCAGCGGCCCGAGGCCGGCGGCGTACTCGCCGTTGCGGCGGGCGTTCAGGTACCCGCCGTACTCGGGGTCACCGCCCTCGAACTCCCAGCCGAACAGGCGGCCGTAGAAGTCCTTGGCGGCGTCGATCTCCGAGGCGCCGTAGTCGATCCAGCACGGGGTACCGGCTGGCCACGGGGTGTTCCGAGTGGGCATCGCTCCTCCTCGTCGGGTGGGGAGGGACACCGTGGCACCAGGGACCGACAGTTCCCAGGGGGTCAGAAACGCCCGCCGCCGGAGCGGCCGCGGCTGCGCGAGCCGCCGAAGCTGCCCGGCCGCCGTCCGCCGCCGCGGGACCCGCCGCCACCCCCGGAGCCGCCGCGGGAGCCCCCGCCGTACCCGCCGCCGTAGCCCCCGGCGCCACCGCCGCCGAAGAGGATGCCGCCGAGCACCAGGCTGCCCAGGTCCACGCCGCCGCGGCCCCCGCCGTAGCCACCGCCGAACCCGCCTGGCCCGTACCCCCCGGTCCCGTAGCCGCCGCCGAGACCGCCGGGTCCGTGGCCCCCGCCGCCCCAGCCGGAGACGTCCGCCTGCGCCCGCTGCAGCGCCTGCTGGGCCAGCGCGTCGGCCTGCTGGGCCTCGCGCAGCGCGCTCACCGGGTCGGTGCGACCCTGCGCGACCGCGAGGTCCAGGTGCCGCTGGGCCTCGGCCAGCCGGGTGCGGGCCTCAGGGCCGACGGCGCCGCGCCGGGTGCTGACGAAGTCGCCGGCGGCCGCGATGCCCGACCGGGCGGTGAGCAGCGCCTGGTCCAGCGACGCCGCGGCCCGCCGCGCCCGCTGGTCGGCGTCCCGGGCCACGGACAGCGCCTGCTCCAGCGCGATGTCGGCCTCCTCGAGCTGCCGGAGCGCGGCCATGGGGTCGGGCAGGCCGCCGTCGGCCGGGGACAGCGCGGCGTCGGCGGCGGCCAGCGCGGCCTCGGCCCGGGCGACCTGCGGCCGCAGCCCGCCGCCGGTGCCCCCGGCAAGCAGCGCGCGGGCCTCGGCGAGGTCCTCCTCGGTCTCGGCCCGGACCTGCGCCACCCGGGCCTCGGCGGCCTGCAGGTCGCTGCCGAGCCGGGCGACGGCGTCCAGCAGCGTGCCGGTCTGCGCGAGGGCGTCCTCGGCGACCCGGATGTCCCCGACGGCCGCCCCCGACCGCCCGGCCGCGACCTCACTGCGCGCCTCGGCGATCTCCTGCTCGGCCGCGTCGAGCCGCGCCCGCGCCTGGGCCAGGTTGTCGGCGACCGGTGCCAGCGCGGCCGGGGCGTAGCGGCGCTGGAGGGCGGCGAAGCGCTCCTCGTCGGCGGGCAGCCGGCCGCGCAGCGCGGTCGCGCGGGAGGCCAGCGCGTCGAGGGCCTGCGGCGCGGTGCGCTCCAGGTCGCGCAGCCGGTCGAAGGCCTCGGCCTGCTCGTCCAGGCGCGCGTCGGCCGCGGCGGTGAGCTGCAGCATCTCCGCGAGCATCCGCCGCTTCGTCGGCTCGTCCTCCTGGTGCTCGTCGTCGAGCTGCTGGCGCAACGAGAAGGCCCGCACCAGCTCCTGCTCCGAGGCCGCCAGTGCCTCGGCGAACCCGGCGACCGACTCCTGGCCGTACTGGAGGCGGGCGTAGTCGAGGTCGAGCCGGGAGGTCTTGACCGCCTCGTCCAGCTCCAGAAGGGCCGTGCTGGCCTGCGCCTCGAGCTGCTCGGTCGGGACGCCGGCGTGCGGGTCCGGCCGCTCGATCCGCTGGGTGGGCGGCGGCCCCTGCCGGCGCCGGCGGGACCGCGAGACCAGGTAGGCCCCGCCCGCGAGCGCCGCGATGCCGCCCACCACCGCGACCGTGCCCGCCCCGCTGCCGCCGTCGCCGGCCAGCCCGTCGGCGAGTGCGATCACGGCGCCGTCCCAGTCGTCCGCGGAGAGCAGCGGGTCCACGTCGGAGACCAGCACCTGCTCGATCTCGGCGTCGGTGAGCGGGAAGTCGTCGGGCACCCAGTAGCCGTAGCGCCGGTCGTCGACCGCGACGGCGAACAGCGCGTCGCCGCTGGCCAGCCCGGACGCCTCGGCGGTCGCCCGGGCCCACGCGCCCTGCTCCACCCCGTCGAACGAGGACACGTAGACGACGAACAGCTGGGTGCCGTCGGCGGACCGCAGCTGGTCGAGGGAGTCGGCCACCCGCGACTCCTCGGACGGGCTGAGGACGTCGATGTCATCGGTGAGCTGCGCCGGCACGTCGAACGGCGGCTCCGCCAGCGCGGGCCCCCCGCCGAGGAGGACCACGCAGACCAGCGGGGCGAGGACGGCGAGCAGCCGGCGCACGGGAGACCTCCGGGGGTTGACCTGCGGCGACCCTACCCAGCCGGCGCGGGTCGACCCGGGCCGTGCGGGGTAGGCATCCGGGACCGAGACCTGGAGGTCCCATGAGCGAGCCCGACCGCGTCGCCGCCGCCGAGCTGCCGCCGGGAGTGGTCCGCCGCGTCGGCGACTGGGCCGTCGGCAACCGCCGCGGGCAGTACTTCGCCGTCTCCCGGCGCTGCCGCCACCAGCTCGCCGACCTCTCCGAGGGCACCGTGGACGCCGAGGGCTGCCTGGTCTGCCCGTGGCACCAGAGCCGCTACGACGTCCGGACCGGCGAGATGGTCGAGGGCCCGCACGGCTTCCTCGGCTACCACGGGCCGACCCCGGGCTACACGCAGTTCGTCCGCGCCTACGCCCGCGTCCTGCGGCTGCGGGTGCGCCGCGCGGTCCGCCGCGGGGACGACGTCGTCCTGGAGTGATGACGTCGTCCCCGGGCGCGGTCGCGCCAAGTGGGCCCCGGAGGGGTCCGCGCAGGCGGGACGCGGCGGCTCAGCACGACCGGGGGACGGCACGTGGTGGCGGTGTCGTCCGGCAGGACGACGATGTCACCGCGTCAACGCCGTTCGATGGGCTCGTCGACCCCCTGCACCAGCGCGTCGCTCTCGATCTCCTCCACGCCGGTGGCGCGCACCGACACGCCCTGGGTGGCGGCGACCTCCTCCGGCGACTTCGGTGCGAGCAGGCCGTCCCGGATCTCCTCCGCCCAGTGGCAGCTGACCAGGTGGCCGGGCGCCAGCTCGCGCAGCACCGGCACCTCGTCGTCGCACCGGGTCTCCTGCCGCCACGGGCAGCGGGTGTGGAACCGGCAGCCGCTCGGCGGGTTGGCCGGCGACGGCAGGTCGCCGGCGAGCAGGATCCGCTCGCGCCGCTCCTCCACCACCGGGTCGGGCACCGGGACGGCGCTCATCAGCGCCCGCGTGTAGGGGTGCAGCGGCTCGTCGTACAGGACCCCGGAGGGCGCCTGCTCGACCAGTGACCCGAGGTACATGACGCCGACGACGTCGCTGATGTGCCGCACCACCGCGAGGTCGTGCGCGATCACCAGGTAGGTCAGGCCCAGCCGCTGCTGCAGCTCCTCGAGCAGGTTGACCACCTGCGCCTGCACGCTCACGTCGAGCGCGGAGACCGGCTCGTCGGCGATCAGCAGGTCCGGCTCCAGCGAGATGGCACGGGCGATGCCGATGCGCTGCCGCTGCCCACCGGAGAACTCGTGCGGGTAGCGGCGCAGCGCCGCGGACGGCAGCCCGACGGCGTCCAGCAGCTCCCGGACCCGCGCGGCGATGCCCGCCTTCCCGCCGCCCATCCCGTGCGCCCGCAGCGGCTCGGACAGCAGCGACTCGACGTCCTGCCGCGGGTCCAGGCTGCCCAGCGGGTCCTGGAAGACCATCTGCATCCGCCGCCGCATGGTCCGCAGCGGCTCGCCCTTCAGCGCGGCGACGTCGGTGCCGTCGAAGAGCACCCGGCCGGCGGTGGGCTCGACCAGCCGGAGGACGGCGCGGCCGAGGGTGGACTTCCCGCAGCCGGACTCCCCGACCAGGCCGTAGGTGGTGCCGCGGTCGATGGCCAGGTCGACGCCGTCGACGGCGCGGACGTGGCCGACGGTGCGGTCGAAGAACACCCCCCGCTTGATCGGGAAGTGAACCTGCAGGCCCTCGACCCGCAGCAGGGGCTCGCTCGTCGCGGTCACCGGGCGGCTCCCGAGGCGGTGGCCCCGGCAGGGGACGGCGGGTACGTCAGCGGGTGGCGGCAACGCAGCTCGCGGCCGGGCCCGTCGTACTCCAGCGGCACGGGGCTCCCCGCGACCTCGGTGAGGCAGTCGTCCTGGGCGTTGTCGCAGCGCGGGGCGAACGCGCAGCCCTCCGCCCAGGGGATGGCGTCGCGGGCCGAGCCGCGGATCGGCGTGAGGGGCGCGCCGCGTCCGGCGTCCAGCCGCGGCACGGAGGCGAGCAGGCCGCCGGTGTAGGGCTGCCGGGGGCGGGCGAACAGGTCGTGCCGGTCGGCGGTCTCGATGATCTTCCCGGCGTACATGACGTGCACCCGGTCGCAGAGGCCCGCGACCACGCCGAGGTCGTGGGTGATCATCACCAGCGCCGTCCCGGAGTCGACGACGAGCTCGCGCAGCAGCTCGAGGATCTGCGCCTGGATGGTGACGTCGAGGGCCGTCGTCGGCTCGTCGGCGATGAGCAGCCGCGGCGAGCAGGCCAGGGCCATCGCGATCAGGGCCCGCTGCCGCATGCCGCCCGACAGCTGGTGCGGGTACTCCTTCAGCCGCCGGGTGGGGTCGGGGATGCCGACCCGGTCCAGCAGCTCGGCGGCCTCGGCCCCCGCCTCCCTCTTCCCCATGTCGCGGTGCTCGACCAGGACCTCGGTGACCTGGGTGCCGATCGGCACGGTGGGGTTCAGCGAGGACAGGGGGTCCTGGAACACCATCGCCATCTCCGACCCGCGCAGCCGGCGCAGCGTCCGGTCCGGCGCCCCGATGAGCTCCGTGCCGCCGAGCCGGACCGAGCCGCCGACCTGCACGCCGCGCCGCGGCAGCAGGCCCATGACCGCCAGCGAGGTGACCGACTTCCCGCAGCCGGACTCCCCCACCAGGCCGACCGTCTCCCCCGCGGCCACCGAGAAGCTGACCCCGTCCACGGCGCGGGTCGGCTGCTCGCCGCGCCGGGTGAAGGCCACCGAGAGGTCCTCGACCTCGAGCACGGGGACGTCGGTGCGGACGGCGCCCTCCGGCGGCATGGCCTCGATGCTCACCCCTACCTCCATGCCCTCTGCTCGACTCCGCCCTCGTTCAGCTCCTCGGTCGTTGGCGCTCCCTGCGATGGTCGCTCGGGCGTCGTCATCGGCGGAACTTCGGGTCGAGGGCCTCCCGCAGCGACTCCCCGAGCAGGGTGAAGCCGAGCGCGACCACGATGATGCACAGCGCCGGGTAGATGGCCAGCTCCGGCCGGACCCCGAGGAACTGCTGGGCGTTGGCCAGCATGGCGCCCCACTCCGGGCGGGCCAGGTCGGGGTCGCCCAGCCCGAGGAAGGACAGCGCCGCCGCCTCGATGATCGCCGTCGCCAGCGACAGCGTGGCCTGCACGATCACCGGGGACAGCGAGTTGGGCAGCACGTGCCCGAACACGATGCGGCCCCGCCTGACCCCGAGCGCGCGGGCCGCCAGGACGTAGTCGCTGCCCCGCTGGGCCAGCATCGACCCGCGCAGCAGGCGGGCGAAGACCGGCACCTGCGTCACCGCGATGGCGATCATCAGCGCGTACTGGTTCTGCCCCAGGAGCACCGAGATGCTGATCGCCATCAGCAGGCTGGGGATGGACAGCAGGATGTCGACGAAGCGCATGACGACGGTGTCCACCCAGCCGCCGGAGGCGCCGGCCAGCACGCCGAGGGCCATGCCCACGACCGCGCCGAGCAGGGTGGAGACGACCCCGATCAGCAGCGACTGCCGGGACCCGACGATCAGCCGGGACAGCACGTCGCGGCCCAGGTTGTCCACGCCCAGCGGGAACCCCTCCCGCGCACCGGGGATGGAGTTGGGCCGGATCTCCGACAGCAGCGTCTGCGCCAGCGGGTCCCGCGGGGCCAGCCAGGGCGCGAAGGCGGCGACCAGCAGGAACAGCAGGACGATGACCGCGCCCAGGATGGCCACCGGGTTGCGCCGCAACCGGCGGAACGCGCTCCGGGTGAGCGAGACCCCGCCCTCCCCCTCGGGCACCTGACCGGCGCGTGCGGCCAGCTCGTCGATCCGCCGCCGGCGGACGTCACCCACCGCCGTCATCGGCTCTGCTCCCGTCCGATTCGCGAGCTCATCGGACCCTCACCCTCGGGTCGAGCAGGCCGTAGGAGATGTCGACCAGCAGGTTCACCAGGACGTAGACCACCGCCAGCAGGAGGATGAAGCCCTGCAGGACGGCGAAGTCGCGGGCGAAGATCGCGTCGTAGATCGCCGACCCCACCCCACCGAAGGCGAACACCGTCTCGGTCAGCACCGCCCCCGACAGCAGCAGGCCCGTCTGCAGGCCGATCGTGGTGGACACCGGCAGCAGGGCGTTGCGGATGACGTGCCGCCGTCGCACGGTGTCGGCGGCCAGGCCCTTCGCGTTCGCCGTCCGGACGTAGTCCTCGTTGACGACGTCGAGCACCGAGGCCCGGGTGATCCGCACGATGATCGCCAGCGGGATGGTGCCCAGCGCGATCCCCGGCAGGACCAGGTGCAGGAAGGCGTCCCAGGCGGCGTCCCACTCGCGGGTCAGCAGGCCGTCGAGGACGTAGAAGTTCGTGATGTGGGTGGCGTCGATGCGGACCTCCTGGCGGCCCGACCCGGGCAGCCAGCCGAGCTCGACGGCGAACAGCAGCCGGAGCAGGTAGGCGAGGAAGAACACCGGGATGGCGACGCCGAGCAGCGAGCCGATGACGGCGGAGGAGTCCAGCCAGCTGCCGTGCTTGCGCGCGGCGAGGTAGCCCAGCGGGATGCCGACGCCGACGGCGAAGACCATGGCGAAGAGGGTGAGCTCGATGGTGCCCGGCATCCGCTCGAGGAACTCGGTGGTCACCGAACGGCCGGTGCGGGACGACGTCCCGAAGTCGAGCTGCACCGCGCGGCCGAGGAAGCGCAGGTACTGGACCCAGATCGGCTGGTCGAGGCCGAAGAGCTCGTTGTAGCGGGCGATCGCCTCGGGCGTCGCGCGCTCGCCGAGGGCGGCCTGGGCGGGGCCGCCGGGCAGGGCGCGCAGCCAGGCGAAGAGCAGGACCGACAGGCCCAGCAGGATGGGGACGAGCTGCAGGAGCCGTCGGACGATGAAGCGCAGCACGGGGTGCGGGTCAGCCTTCCCTCGGTCCGGCGTCGGTCACGACACCGTCCCCGTCGGCAGCCCGGGGGCTGCCGACGGGGACGGGCGTGGAGGTCACTCGCTGATGGAGACCGTGGAGAACACCTCGGCGGTCAGCGGGCTGGGCTCCAGCCCCTGCACGCGCTCGGAGACCACCAGCGCCGGCGGCGAGTGGGAGATCGGGACACCCGGCAGGTAGTCCATGATCAGCCGGTTCGCCTCCTGGTAGAGCGCGGTGCGGGCGGCCGGGTCGGGCTCGGCGTCGGCCCGGGCCAGCGCCTGGAAGATCTCCGGCGCGCTGAACGCCCCGAACTCCGCGGACGCCTGGTTGTTCGACGCCTCCGCGAAGAAGGTGCCGATGAAGTTGTAGGCGTCGTTGTAGTCACCGGTCCACCCGAGCAGGTGGATGTCGGCCTGGCCGGCCTGGACCGCGTTGAGGTAGTCGGGGTTCCACGGCAGCGCGACCGGCTCGATGGTGAAGCCGACGTCGGTCAGGTTCTGGCTGATGACCTGGAACATCGCGGCCGGGTCCGGCAGGTAGGGCCGGCTGACCTCGGTCGGGTAGTAGAACCGCAGCGTCGTGCCCTGGGCACCGGCCTCCTGCAGCAGCTGCCGCGCCCGGTCGGGGTCGTACTCGTAGGTGGTGACGTCCTCGGCGTAGCCGTCGACCGTCGGCGGCATGAACTCGATGGCCGCCTGGGCGCCCTCGGGCAGCAGCGAGTTGACGATCGTCTCCCGGTCGATCGCGTGCGCGATCGCCTGCCGCACCTGCGGGTTCTGCAGCGCCGGGTTGGCGGTGGTGCCGGGGACGTTCCCGCCGTTGAAGCCCAGGTAGAGGATGTTGAACGGGTCGCGCACGAGGACCTGGAAACCCTCGTCCTCCAGGGTCTGGTAGTCCGCCGGCGCCACGAAGTCGTAGCCGTCGATCGAGCCGGCCTGCAGCTCCTGGCGGCGGGTGTTCCCGTCCGGGATGGTGCGGAAGATGATCTCGTCGAGCAGCGCCTTGTCGCCCCAGTAGTCGTCGTTGCGGACGATGGTGACCTCGCCGTTGCCGCGGTCCCAGCTCTCGAACCGGAAGGGCCCGGTGCCGGTCGGGTGCTCCAGGGCGTACTCGGGGTAGGTCAGTGCGTCCTCGTTGCCGGACAGGTTGTCCGAGTCGTACTCCTGCAGGGCCGTCGGGCTCTGGATGGAGAACGCCGGCAGCGCGAGCGCCGCGGGGAACTTCGAGGTGACCTGGGTGAGCCGGATGACCGCGGTGTTCTCGTCGGTCGCCTCGCAGCTCTCGTAGATGCTCGGGGTGTCCGGCGTGCTGGCGAAGCCGCCGAAGACCGCCTGGTAGTAGTACGAGGCGCTCGGGCTGGTGGCCAGGCCCTCGAAGTTGTACCAGCGGTCGAAGTTGAAGCAGACGGCCTCGGCGTTGAACTCGGTCCCGTCGTGGAACTGGACGCCCTGGCGCAGGTTGAAGGTGTACTCCAGCCCGTCCTCGCTGACCTCCCAGTCCTCGGCCAGCTCGGGCACCGGGTCGGTGCCGCCGAGCTCGTTGCCCAGCAGGCCCTCGAAGATCTGGCGGGAGACGCGGAAGGTCTCACCGTCGCTGCCGAACGCCGGGTCGAGCATCGCCGGGTCGCCGGCGGCGCCGAAGACCAGCGTGCCGCCGGACTGCTGGGCCTCGCCGCCCTCCCCCTCGCCCCCGGCGGGGTCCCGTTCGCTGGAGGCACAGGCAGCCAGGGTGACTGCGGTGAGCGTGGCCGCCGAGGCGGCGAGCACGCGTGTGGCACGACGCTGCATCGCGGAAGACCTGCCTTCTCGGCCCTCGTGGGCCGGATGAGTTCCCGACTTCGCGGCCGCAGGGCGGAAGCCCTCACGGACGTGGGTCGGACCCTAGGCCGGACGTCCGGGCCAGGGTGAGCCGGGGATCACCATCGACACCATCCTGTGACCTGGTCAGGGGCCAGGTCAGGCCCGGAGCGCTCCGCATGCCGTGCCCGGCCCCCAGCAGGGTCCCGCCGCGAGCGTGCGAGCGGTGGGGGGCTGGGGTCCTTCCTCAGGCGTCGATGCGGCGGCGGCCCTCGAACGCCCGGCCCAGCGTCACCTCGTCGGCGTACTCCAGGTCGCCACCCACCGGCAGGCCGCTGGCCAGCCGGGAGACGGCCAGCCCGAGCGGGCCGACCAGCCGCGCCAGGTAGGCGGCGGTCGCCTCGCCCTCGAGGTTGGGGTCGGTCGCGATGATCAGCTCGGTGACCGCGCCGCTCATCAGCCGGGTCATCAGCTCCTTGACCCGCAGGTCGTCGGGGCCGACGCCCTCGATCGGGCTGATCGCGCCGCCGAGCACGTGGTAGCGGCCGCGGAACTCCCGGGTGCGCTCGATCGCGACGACGTCCTTGGGCTCCTCGACGACGCAGATGACGTCGTCGGCCCGCCTCGGGTCGCGGCAGATCCGGCACTGCTCGCCCTCGGCGACGTTGTAGCAGGTGCTGCAGAACCGGACCTCGGCCTGCACGCGCTGCAGCGCGGCGACCAGCCGGCCGACGTCCGCGGACTCCGCCGCCAGCAGGTGGAAGGCGATGCGCTGGGCGCTCTTCGGCCCGACGCCGGGCAGCCGGCCGAGCTCGTCGATGAGGTCCTGGACGGCCCCCTCGTACACGGTGTCCCTCTCGTCAGGGGGGTGGGCGGGAAGGGCGCGCAGCCCTCTACAGGCCGGGCAGCCCCAGGCCGCCGCCGAGGCCGCCGGCGAGCGGCCCCATGCGACTGGCGGTCAGTTCGTTGACGGCGCGCGAGGCGTCCCGGAAGGCCGCGACGATCAGGTCCTGCAGGCTCTCGACGTCGTCGGGGTCGACGGCCGCCGGCGCGATCGTCACCGCGGTCACCTCGCCCTGCCCGGTCATCGTGACGCTCACCAGGTTGCCACCGGCCGTGCCGGTGACCTCCTCCTGCGCCAGTTGCTCCTGCGCGGCAGCCAGCTGCTGCTGCATCTGCTGCGCCTGCTCGAGCAGGCGTGCCATGTCGGGCTGGCCTCCGGGGAACATGACCCGAGCGTAGGCCGAGGGACCGACGCATGCGGGGACGTCGGCGTCATCAACCAACGGGTTGACAACAGCGTCGAGCAGTTCCACGCTCTTCTTCAACCGAACGGTTGACGAAGGGAGGACACCCGATGGCCACCGATCCGCTCTCCCGGGTCTTCGCGGCCCTGGCCGACCCCACCCGGCGCGACATGGTCGCCCGGCTGGCGGTCGCCGACGCCACGGTCGGCGAACTCGCCGAGCCCTACGACGTGAGCGTCCAGGCCGTCTCCAAGCACCTGCGGGTGCTCGAGGACGCCGGCCTGGTCAGCCGCAGCCGCGACGCCCAACGGCGTCCGGTGCACCTCGAGGCCGAGGTCCTCGACCTCATGACGACGTGGATCGAGCGCTACCGGCGGCAGGCCGAGGAGCGCTACCGCCGTCTCGACGACGTCCTCCGGGCCCTGCCGGACGACGTCGACCCCGTCCCGCCCCGCCGCGAAGGAGGACCGTCATGACCACCACCACGCACGAGACCCGCATCGAGGCCGACCCGCAGCTCCCGCTGATCCGGATCACCCGCGAGTTCGACGCCCCGAAGGCGAAGGTGTTCCGCGCCCACACCGACCCCGAACTGGTCGTCCAGTGGCTCGGCCCGCGCGGCCTGGAGATGACCGTCGACCACTACGACTGCCGCACCGGCGGCTCCTACCGCTACGTGCACCGCCAGGGGGACGAGGAGTACGGCTTCCACGGCTGCTTCCACGAGGTGCGACCCTCGGAGCTGATCGTGCAGACCTTCACCTTCGAGGGCGACCCGGACGGCGTCGCACTCGAGAAGCTCGTTCTCGAAGACCTCGGCGACGGCCGCACCCGGCTCACCGCGACCTCGCTGACCGACTCCTTCGAGGCCCGCGACGCCATGCTGGCCAGCGGCATGGACGTCGGCGTCCGCGAGGGCTACGAGCGCCTCGACGAGCTCCTCGCCCGGGGCTAGCCCCTAGCCGTCGATGGGGCGCGCGCCGAGGTGGGTGCGCAGCAGCGACAACGCCGCCTGCTCCGGGTCGACCGCCGGCGCGGGGTCCCGGTCCCCACCGGGGCCCTCCGCCGCCCGCTCGGCCATCAGCTCGCTCGCCTCGGCCGCCTCCGCGGCGCGCGCTGCCTCGCGCGCGGCCTCCGGGGAGACGGTGCGGCCCGGCGCGGGCTGGCCGGGGGCGTTGACGACGGTCTGCACCTTCCAGCGCACGCCGAGCAGCTCCTGCAGCGCCGTGCGGACGACGTCCTTGTTGAGGTCGTCGCCGAGCATCTTGGCCAGCGCCGGCGAGGTCATCGACAGCGTCAGCGTGCCGTTGGCGACGTCGTGCACCTGGGCGGACTTGAGCAGCGCCTCGGTGGTCCGCTTGTGCTTGCGGACGACGGTCAGCAGCTCCGGCCACACCCGGCGGACGTCGCCGGCGTCCAGCTCACCGTCGGCGGCGGCCGGCTGCGGCGGGTTGGCCGTCACCACCGGCATCGGCTCGCTGCCGCGCGGCGCCGGCGAGGACTCGGCGGCGGCCCGCGGCGCCGAGGACGCCGTCGGCCGGGGCTGCTCGACGCGCGCTGCTGCGGCGGCGGCCGCGGCGGGCTGGGCCGGGTGCGGCCAGTCCTCGTCGTCGGTCGGCTCGGGCGGCAGCGGGATGTCCGGCTCGCCCGCCGCGACCCGGGCGGGTCGGGACTCCTCGGCCACGGCCGGCGAGGAGGCCGGCGGAGCGGGGGACGCAGCCGGGCGGGGCGGGGCGCCCGAACCCGGCGGGGTGGTCTCTGGCCAGCCGTCGTCGGCCGGCGGGCGGGCTGCGGCCGGCTCGGCGGGGGCCGGCTCCGGACGTGACGGCTGCGGCTCCGGGGCGGGCCGCGGGGCCGGCTGGGCGGGGGCCGGCTGGGCGGGGGCCGGCGGGGTGCTCGGCGCCTGCGGGGCGACCTGCGACTTGCGCACGAACTCCCGCACCGGTCGGGCGGGCTGATCGGGTGCGGCCGGTGCGGCGGCTGCGGGCTCCGGCCGCGCCTCGCGCACCGGCACGTCCGGTGCGGCGGGCTCGGCGACCGGGCGGCCGGCGTGCTCCCCGGCGATCGACATCCGCCGCTCGAGGCGCTCCAGCCGCTGCAGGGTGGCCGCGGCGGAGCCGTCGGTGCCGGGCAGCAGCATCCGGGCGCAGACGAGCTCCAGCAGCAGCCGCGGCGCCGTCGTCCCCCGCATCTCGGTGAGGCCGACGTGCACCGTGTCGGCCATCCGCGACAGCGTGGCCGAGCCCAGCGCCTGGGCCTGCGAGCTCATGAGGTCCAGCCGGTCGGGTGGGCAGTCGAGCAGCCCGTTGCCCCCGGCCTCGGGGACGGCGTCGAGCACGATGAGGTCGCGCAGCCGGTCGAGCAGGTCGGTGGCGAACCGACGGGGGTCGTGCCCGGCCTCCACCACCCGGTCGACGGCTCGGAAGACACCGGGGGCGTCGTGCGCGGCGAGGGCGTCGATGGTCTCGTCGAGCAGCGCGTCGTCGGTGACGCCCAGCAGCCCGACCGCGCTCTTGTAGGTGACGCCCTCGGGCCCGGCGCCGGCGAGCAGCTGGTCGAGGATGGACAGCGAGTCGCGGACCGAGCCGCCGCCGGCGCGCACCACCAGCGGGAAGACCGTCGGCTCGACCTGCACGGCCTCCGCCTCGCAGGTCTTCTCCAGCAGGCCGCGCAGCGTCGTCGGGGGCACCAGGCGGAACGGGTAGTGGTGCGTGCGCGAGCGGATGGTGGGCAGCACCTTGTCCGGCTCGGTGGTCGCGAAGACGAAGACGAGGAACTCCGGCGGCTCCTCGACCACCTTGAGCAGGGCGTTGAAGCCCTGCGTGGTGACCATGTGCGCCTCGTCGACGATGTAGACCTTGAAGCGGCTGTTCACCGGCGCGAAGAAGGCCCGCTCGCGCAGGTCGCGGGCGTCGTCCACACCACCGTGGCTGGCCGCGTCGATCTCGATGACGTCGATCGAGCCGGGACCGTCGGGCGCCAGCGACACGCAGGACGTGCACACGCCGCACGGGGTGGACGTCGGCCCCTGCTCGCAGTTCAGCGACCGGGCGAGGATCCGCGCCGAGGAGGTCTTGCCGCACCCGCGCGGGCCGCTGAACAGGTAGGCGTGGTTGATCCGCCCGCCGTCGACGGCGTTGACCAGCGGGGCGGTCACGTGCTCCTGCCCGACCACCTCGGCGAAGGTCGCCGGGCGGTACTTCCGGTAGAGCGCCAGAGCCACGGCAGCAGGTTACGTGGACGGGAGGACGGGATCGGCGACCTCCGCCGTACCGGTGGCGAGATCGGCGGTCTCACCCGGCTGGGGGCACCGGAGCGGGCGAGATCGGCGATCTCGCCCGCCGGGTCCGGCAAAGAAGGGACCCCCCGCGCACCCGCCAGAGCCCGCTTATCCTTGCTGCCTTCCGGCCCTGGGGAGGTTCACGGGGTGACGCCACACGAGGGGTCTGCGCACCACTGTAGAGGAAACCCCGCGGAGGCCGGGCGCGCCCCTCGGTCCCGTCGGCACGCCGTGGCCGGGTCAGCTGCGAGGCCGCGCGGCTGACCCGGAGACGACGGAGGCCGGGCCCCGCGGGGCCCGGCCTTCCCGGCGGAGGATGGGAGATTCGAACTCCCGAGGGGTTGCCCCCAACCCGCTTTCCAAGCGAGCGCCATAGGCCACTAGGCGAATCCTCCAACTGCGCCCGCCAGGATACCGGTCCCGGAGTGCCGGGTCGCCCGCGGCACCCGGCACCGGGGTGGTTACGCCACCGTCGGGTGGGGCACGCTGCCCCCATGCGCCGAGCAGCGGCGCGCGGACAACAGGAGAGCAGGCCCCCATGAGCGAGACCGACCGGCTCCGGCCCGACGTCGTGGAGGCGATCGTGGCGGTGCTCAAGGGCGCCGACCCCTCCGAGCTGCCGCCCTCGGCCACCAAGGAGGAAAAGGACGCCGCCAAGGACCGTTACCTGTCGGAGTTCGTCGCCGAGCGCAGCAAGCGGGACCGGCAGACCCGCGCGTGGGAGCTGCTGCTGACCCGCAGCTACGACGAGCCGCCGACCTGGCAGCGTCTCTTCGACGACCTGTCCGCCGACGGAGTCGAGGAGCTCGGCGAGCTCTACGACGTGCTGCCCGCGGGCGCACAGGAGGAGTACGCCCGCCGGTACGGCGTCCCGACGGGCGTCTGACCGCGACCTCGGTGTCGGCGGGGGTCAGGGGGGACGCACGGTGAGCGGACCCGGGCACCTCGTCGCCGGCCGGTACCGCCTGCTGGAGCACATCGGCGGCGGTGGCATGGGCGCCGTCTGGCTGGCCTCCGACGAGCTGCTCGGCCGCCGGGTGGCCGTCAAGCAGGTGCTCCCGCCGCCGACGGCCGACGCCGCGGTCATCGCCCAGCAGCGCCAGCGCGCCCTGCGCGAGGGCCGGATCGCCGCGCGGCTGTCCCACCCGCACGCCGTCACCGTCCACGACGTGGCCCTCGAGGACGGCGCGCCGTGGCTGGTCATGGAGTACCTGCCCTCGCGCAGCCTGGCCGAGGTGCTGCAGGAGGACGGCGTCCTGCCCGTCGACCAGGTCGCGCAGATCGGCGCCCAGGTGGCCGACGCGCTCGCCGCCACCCACGCCGCCGGCATCGTGCACCGCGACGTGAAGCCGGCCAACATCCTCATCGGGCGGGGGCCGGGGGTCGAGGGACTGGTGAAGATCACCGACTTCGGCATCTCGCACGCCCGCGACGACGTCACCCTCACCCAGACCGGCCAGATCACCGGCACGCCGGCCTTCCTCGCCCCCGAGGTGGCCCGTGGGAGCGAGGTGACGCCCGAGAGCGACGTCTTCTCCCTCGGCGCGACGGTCTACACCTGCCTCGAGGGTCAGCCGCCGTTCGGGATGGACGACAACGCCCTGCGGCTGCTGCACCGGGTCGCGAACGGCGAGCCGATCCCCCCGCGCCGGGCCGGGTCGATGACCGGCGTGCTCACGCGCATGCTGGCCGTCGACCCCGCGCGGCGGCCCACGACGCCCGAGGTGTCCACTGAGTTGGCGCGGCTCGCGGTCGGCCGGGACGGCGACCCCACCACCGTGCTCATGGCGCGCACGAAGCTGCGCTCCTCGGCCGACCGGAACCGGACCGAGGAGCTGGGCACCGGTGCGCAGCCGGTCGCGGCGGCGGGCGCTGCGGCCGCGGGCGGGTACCGGGAGGCCCGCACCGCCGTCCAGGCCGCTCCCGCCGGGCTGCCCCCCACACCGCCCCCGCCGCCCGGCCCCGCGGACCGGCCTGCGGCGGCCGCGCCCGCCCGGCGCCGCCGCGGGCCCGTGCTGGCGGCGCTGCTGCTGCTCGCGGTGCTGCTGGCCGGCGGCGGGGCGCTCTGGCTCGGCACCCGCGGCGACGCCGGCGGCAGCGCCGACGCCCCGGTCTCGTCGCCCCCGCCCGCCGGCGAGGCGACCCCCCGGGCCGAGGGGACGCCCGCGCCCGGGACGCCCGACGCCGAGCCGACACCGTCCTCCGGTGAGGAGACGCCCGAGGACGAGCCGTCACCCGAGGACGCGGACGAGGTCGTCGAGGACACGCTGGACCGGTACTACGAGCTGCTCCCCGACGACCCCGACGCCGCCTACGAGATGACCGGCCCCTTCCTGCGGTCGCAGGCCACCCGCAGCTACTTCCGCGACTTCTGGGAACCCTGGTCGGAGGTACAACTGCAGGAGGTGCGCGGCGTGCAGCAGCCCGAGGACGGCGTTCTCACCGCCACCACCGAGGTCGAGTTCACCGGCGACGACGGCCGGGAGCAGACCGAGCGGCACCGGGTCCGCCTGGTGCGGGACGACGACGGCGACTGGCTGGTCGACCTGGACCTGGTCGCCTGAGCGGCCCGGGAACGACGAAGCCGCCCGCGGGAGGGAGCTCGGGGCGGCTGCGCGCTGGCGGTGGCGGCGGTGTCCTGGCTCAGGGCATACCGACAGGTGTCGGACGACATGCCGGACTGATGTCGCAGGACATCCCCGACGGCCGGCCGGGCCGCGGCCATGTCGAAAGCCCGGCCGGTCATCACGGCGATCGAGGTGGGCGGCCGCAGCCCCGCAGACGTCGTCGCGGCCTACGGCGTGACCCGCTCCTGGCTGGACGAGCTGCTGGCCCGCTACCGCGCCGAGGGCGACGCCGCGTTCGAGCCCCACTCCAGGCGTCCGCACACCTCGCCAGGAGCCAGGAGCCACCCCACCGGCGACGGTCGAGCTGGTGCTGCGGCTGCGTGATCGTCCCCGCCCGGCCAAGCGCCTGAGGCCTCCTACCTTCGGTTCGCCGCCGGGCAGCCATACGAGACCTGACAGTTGAATCGCACCCGCTACCGACGACCACGGGCACCGACACCTGAAGAACTGGGTACGCGCCCAATCGGTTCGGCTCCTGGTTCTGACGGGGGCTGGGTTCAGGCCACCTCGAGGGCCGGGTGGCGGATGGTGTCACGGTTGTTGTGCTCGAACCCCACCCGTGGTCGATAGCCGATCGCCGGGTTCAGGCGCTGTTCGACCGGCTCGTCGACGCCTGAAGACCAGCACCGCCGACACCCATGACCGCGTCCGCACCGACAAGATCGACCCGGCCGGCTGCCACAACCTGCGCTCGAGCACGCCTCCGCCACATCGGCATCGGCATCGGCATCGGCATCGGCATCGGCCGAACCCACACCGGAACCCACGTCATACTGCTCGTCCAGGATGCTCGTCCTGGAAGGACTTCGCCGAACTACGGCTGCCCGATCCGGAGCACCCTCCGCGCACGGAGGCGCTCGCCGCAGCCCTCGATCGGCCCGCACCTGTCGAGCCGGGCGATGCCGACGACCGGACCAGCGCGGACATGCTGCGCGCCCAGCCCGGGGATCCGCCCGGCCAAGCCGGTGCACGCCGTGACGCCGCCCGCGCCGCGCCCCTCCCGGTCAGCCCGTGCGCCTGGATCCCCCAAGCGGTGCACCGAGCCGTCCCCTGCTCCCACCTGGTCATCAGCGGCCGACGTGCCCGCGTGTGGCGATCCAGCGACCGACACTGGGCCGCTCAGTGATAGCGCCGCAGGTCCGGCGTTCCCCATCGCGTTCACGCCCACCGGCTTCCGGACCGCATTGACTCGGGTCGGGCACCCCACCTACGGTGCCTGGCACTGCGGTCCACTCGGCGAGAAACTCCTGCCTGCCGACGGCGACGGGATGATCATGGAAAGACCACTTCCCACATTCCTCCTCATCGGTGCCATGAAGGCGGGAACGACGAGTCTATTTCACTATCTCGGCGCTCATCCACAGGTGGCCACACCCCGCTACAAGGCACCCGAGTTTTTCATCGAGGAAGCCAATTGGCACCGCGGGATCGACTGGTACCGGCGACAGTTCCCGCGCATCAGCCCGGAGATCCTGGCCGTCGGCGAGGCATCCAACTCGTACACGAAGTATCCGCGCTACCAGGGAGTCCCGGCGCGGATCGCCGCCCATCTGCCCGATGTCCGCCTGGTCTATGCCGTCCGGGACCCGATCGCCCGCATCCGTTCCCACTACGAGACCAAGGTCGCCGAGGGCAGCGAGAAGGCCCCGCTCGCCGAGGCAGTGTTCAGTTATCCCGGCTACCTCGACAACAGCCGCTACGCCATGCAGATCGAACAGTACCTCGAGCATTTCTCCCGGGACCAGTTGCTCGTCATCACGGCCGAGGACCTGCGCGGTTCCCGAGAGGTCACCCTGCGACGGGTTTACGAGTTCATCGGGGTAGACCCGGACTTCGTGCCGGCCGAGCTGGACCGCGACTTCTACCGGACGCAGGATCGCGCCGCCCGCTCCCCGATCCCGCTCTGGCTGCGCAAGGAGCTCAAGCACCGGTTTCCGGGCACCCGGCGATTCAAGGAGGTCGAGAACAACGTCCTCGCGACGGTCCGTCAGGCTACGCGCCCGAACGGGGCGCGGTCCCGATCGACCACCCGGTTCGAGGTCCCGGACGACGTGCGTTCGAAGATCATGGCCACGCTCGAGGATGACGTGCGGCGACTGCGGGCCTACCTGGATCCGGAGTTCGACGGGTGGGGCATCGCATGATCACTACGCGCCACGGCTGACCGGGGCGCCTCACTCCGGCCGGGCCGGGAAGGCCTGACGCAGTTCCGCCGCCACCTCGGGCGGCGTGAACCATGCGGGCAGCTCCTCGCCGTCCGCCAGCCGCCGACGCTGCTCGGTACCCGAGAGGTGAAGGCAGCGCTGGCCCGGGCGCACCTCGGTCTCGGGCACGTACTGGGCCGTTTCGGCGACGTAGACCAGCCGCCGGAAGGGCACGATCCCGATGTCCAGCTCCCGCTCGTGGTCCCGCACCAGTTGCTGCGCCGCGTACGGGTCGTAGAACGGCACGCCCCGGGCATCGCTGCCTGGGCCGGCGTGATCACGTCCCACGATGAAGTGCGTCGCGCCGTAGTTCTTGCGGATGATCGCGTGCCACAGCGCCTCGCGGGGCCCGGCCATCCGCATGGCCAGGGGAAGCAGGGACAAAAGGACGCTCTCCGGCGGATACGTGCGCAGCAGGGCGCAGTAGCAGCGGACGCGCACGTGCGGGTCGATGTCCCCCGGCTTGGTGATGCCCACGACCGGATGCAATAGCACGCTGGCATCCAGGTCACGAGCAGCGCGCAGCGTGAGCTCCTGGTGGGCCCGGTGCATGGGGTTGCGGGTCTGGAAGGCCACGACCTTGCCCCAGCCCCGCGCCGCCAGCAGCGAGCGCACCTCGGCGGGGGTGTGGCGCAGCGCCCGGAAGGCACGGTGGTCGGGGAGCCGGAGCACCTCGAGCGGACCGCTCACGTACCAGGGATGGGTGTCGTGCAGCAGGGTCCGCACGCCGGGATGGGTGGAGTCGGTGGTGCCGAATACCGCCGCCGCCTCCGCTCGCCGGTCCGGCTGCCAGGCGGTCTCCACACGCAGAACGGCCACATCCGCCCCGCGGCTCCGCAGCACGACCGCCCCGGCCGACCGCGCCGCCCGGACGACCTCCGCGGGGAGGTCGAGCATGATCGGCACCGGCCACAGCTGCCCCGATTCCAGGCGCATCATGTCGCAGACAGACTCGTGGTCTGCGCGGTCGAGGAAGCTGCGCAGCGGTGAGAAGCCACCGGTCGCCAGTAGCTCGAGATCGCATCGCTGCCGGCGGGTGAGCTCCCACGTCGGCAGCCGAGGGGCGACGGCGGCCAGCTCGGCGGCGCGTGCGCTGCCGACGCGGAGATCCACGAGGGCGCCTCCGTGCGGCCTCGGTCCGCCCGGTACCACACCTTCTCCGAGTGCCATGCCGTCTCCCGAAGTTCTCCAGACGCGCCGTGCGCGGCGACCGCATTGTGCCCCCGCGATCCGACCCGGAAAAGGAGGCCAAAGATTCAACCGGAACGAGCACGCTGCATGAGGACTGGAATAATGCCATTATCAACCACTATCTGTCGTAGTCGGACTACGTCTTTTGACGGATGCCGACACAGCCCGTGCGGCCCCGAGAGTCACGCGGTGGAATAGATCGGGAGCGCACGGTGGCGATTCGCCGCCGGCGCGCCGTAACGCAGGGATCCGGAATCAACGACAACCCAATCCCTGGGGACATTCCGGTACTTCTCTGCTGCGAACCAGACGCGGTGCACTGTTCCGCGCCCCCATGACAGGAGAGCCGTGGAGATCTCGACGCAGCAAGTGGGTCAGCAGCCCGATGCCGTGACGTCCGATACCTGCCGCCTGTACGTCGTCCGTCACGGAACGACGACGATGAACGTCGAAAACCGCTATCGCGGTCGCTGCGATGTGCCTCTGGACGCGCAGGGCTACCAGGACGCCGTGGACGCCGCGCGCCAACTGTCCGCGGCGGGCCTCACCGCGGTCTACTGCGGACCGCTGCGGCGCACCATCGCCACCGCTCAGATCATCGCCGACGAGGCGCGGGTCCCTGACCTGCGCATCCTGCACGGCCTGAACAACGTCGACTACGGCGCCTGGGAGGGGATGACCTCGACCGAGGCGGCGATGTACGACCCCGAGGCGTTCGAGCTGTACCGCACGGCACCGAGTCGCGCGGCGTGCCCGCTGGGTGAACGACTCAGCGACGCGCAAGGACGCATGATCCAGGCCTTGGAGCTCATCGGCCGCCGGCACCCCGGCGAGACCGTCGTCGCGGTCACCCACGCGGTGATGATCCGTCTTGCCGTGGCCCGGTTGACCGGTGTTGAGGGTGAGCAGTGGCGCATCCCGGTCGGCCGAGGCTCGTTGACGCTGTTCACTGTGCAGTACGGACAGATTTCGCTGACGGAGTTGCCCGAAGGAGACGACGTCGACTGAGGTGGCCCCGAGGAACGGAGGAATGAGCGACACGGGGGCGCAGTTCATCGTCGCCTCGTGCGAGACACCGGCGTGCCGAGCAGCCGCCCCGGCAGCACCTGCCCCCGGCCGTCGTCGGCCAGTGCCCCGACGAGCTACTAGACCCCGTCCGTGCGGCAGGTGACATCCCTCGTCCCACAGATGGCGGAGTGACGCTACGTCGTCTGGCGGATGTGCTGGTTCTCTCTGTCCTGCTTTTCTGTACCGACCCCGTGTCGGGGTCCCGATAGCTCGGCTGGCCGTCATCCGGAACGGCACGGGAGAGAGCAGATGTCGACCGAGACGCTGGGGTCGCTGGCGCTGGCGCTGGCGCTGCTGATAGGCGGGGCCAACCTCCTCGGACATCTGGCCGCGCAACTGCGTCAACCGAAGGTGGTCGGCGAGATCCTCGCGGGCGTGCTCCTAGGGCCCTCGCTGCTGGGACTGCTGGCGCCGGGGGTGGCCGTGGCGATCTTCGGCGACGGCGAACAGGACCCCTCCACCGTGGTACTGGAGTTCCTGTACCACCTGGGTCTGCTGCTGCTGATGTTCATTTCCGGCGCCAGCGTCCGGAACGTCCTGGACAGGGTGAACCGCAAGCCCACCGCCTGGCTCGTCGGACTCGGGACGTCCTTGCCGTTCTTCCTCGCCCTCGCGCTCACCCCGCTGCTGCCCCTCGAGGCATTCGTGGGACCGGCCGCGAGCAAGCCGGCACTCATCCTCATCTTCGCCATCGCGGCGGCGGTGACCTCGATCCCGGTGATCACCAAGATCTTCTTCGACCTGGGCGTCTTACACACGCGATTTGCCAGCCTGATGCTCGGCGTGGCCGTCCTCGAGGACATCGCGTTGTGGGGCGTGCTCGCCCTGGCCACCGCGATCGCCACCGCGACCGTCGTCTCCGACGGCGCGGTCCTGGCCGAGACGGTGTCCGTGCACCTGCTCACGAACGTTCTGTTCGTGCTATTTGCCATGACCGTGGCACCGCGGGTACTGCGCTGGCTGAGCCGTGCCCGGTGGAACGTGCTCGCCAACGAGGTGCCGATCGCATGGGTCATGCTGGTCTTCCTGGGCTATGTCAGCCTTGCCGCGGTCCTGGACGTCACCCTGGCCTTTGCCGGCTTCCTCGCCGGCTTCGGGATCGTCGGCGGCATGAAGGGCACCGAGCACCAGCGCTTCCGGGTCCCGCTGGACTCGGTCGGCCACGTCTCCGTGGCCGTGTTCATCCCCATCTACTTCGCCATCGTGGGGTATCGCCTGGACTTCACGCACGGGTTCTCCCCGGTGATGCTGATCGGCTTCCTGCTCGGGTCGTCGCTGGTGGCGGTGCTTTCCAGAACGCTCGCGGCGAGGGCCGCCGGCTTCCGCGGTCTTGATGTCGCCAACATCGCGGTGACGTGTAACGCGCGTGGTGGCCCGGGCATCGTGCTGGCCAGCGTCGCGTTCGACGCCGGCATCATCAACGCGCCATTCTTCACAACCCTCGTCGTCACCGCCGTCCTCACGTCTCAGGCGTGCGGTGTCTGGCTCGACTTCGTGCTGCGGAGGGGATGGCCCCTGCTCGCCAGTGAGGGCCGGGTGGAACCGCGAAAGCTGATGCTCGACTCCCGACCCGCCGAGCCCTCGACGGCCGGGCCCCCACAGGCGTAGCCAGCCGCGACGAGAGCCTGGGCCGGATCCGCGAGCTGCTCATCCCTGGAGGCCGGACGACCGCACCCCGGCGACGCGATGAGCAAGATGTAGCCGGCCCGGCTCGCGCTCTGAGCGCGCCGATCGCCAGGCCGAGGTGGTCACTGGACGGACCCAGCAGGACGAGCATGTAGACGCCGACCGCCGCGGGCACGGCGATGAGCAGGTCCCGTCGGCGATCGTGCCGCCGTCCCGTTCCGGCCGGAACCCACGTCCTCCTGCTGGTCCAGGACCTGCACGTGCGCGTCGTCGATGCCGCCACCGGCGAACTCCTCCGCGAGCTCACCCTCGACTACCAGCCCACCGGACGACCACCCGGACCGCGGCTCGCAAGAGATGAACGCCCGGACCCACGATCCGTGGGTCCGGGCGTCCGGGATGTCCTGAGACATCACAGTGGCGGTGGCGGTGGGATTTGAACCCACGGAGGCTTGCACCTCACACGCTTTCGAGGCGTGCTCCTTCGGCCGCTCGGACACGCCACCGTCGAACAGACTACAGGCCCCGCTGACCGCGGAAGAACGCGCGTAGCAGCGCGGCGGACTCCTCGGCCCGAACCCCGCCGGTGACCTGCGGACGGTGGTTGAGCCGGCGGTCGCGGACCACGTCCCACAGCGACCCGGCCGCACCCGCCTTGAGGTCGTCGGCGCCGTAGACGACGTGGCCGACGCGGGCCAGCACGCTCGCGCCGGCGCACATCGTGCAGGGCTCGAGGGTGACGACGAGCGTCGTCCCGGTCAGCCGCCAGCCGTCGCCGTGGACCCGGGCGGCCGCGCGCAGCGCCAGGACCTCGGCGTGCGCGGTGGGGTCGCCCCGCTTCTCCCGCTCGTTGGCCGCCTCGGCGAGCACGGCGCCGTCCGGCCCGAGGACGACGGCGCCGATTGGCGTGTCGCCCCACCCGACGGCGGCCGCGGCCAGCTCCAGCGCGCGGGCCATCGCCGCGTCGACGTCCACCGTCACGGTCTCCGCGCCCAGGTGCTCAGGCGGGGAGTGCCAGGGCACTCACCGCCTGAGCAGTGCGGGGACAGGTGGACCGGGGACGGGGTCACGAGCCGGCCCGGTCCAGCAGGTCGATGCCGACCAGCGCCGACAGCTCGGCCAGCGCGACGTCGGGGTCGGTGACCTTGACCGTGTGCATCCCCATCGCGCGGGCCGGCTTGAGGTTCATGCCGAGGTCGTCGAGGTAGGCGCAGTCGGAGGCCCGGATCTCCCTGCCCACGGCCTCCGACAGCCGGGCCAGCGCGCGGCGGTAGATCTCCGGCTCGGGCTTGCGGACGCCCTCGACCGACGACTCGACCACCGCGTCGAACAGCTCCAGCAGCTCCCCCAACTGCCCGGTGCGCTCCATCGGCGCCACGTTGTTCGACAGCAGCGCCAGCGGCAGCCCCGCCGCGCGCAGCCGCCGCACCGCCTCGACCACCTGCGGGCGGATCTCGCCGGCCAGCGCGGCCAGCACCCGGCCGGCGTCCAGGCGGTGCCCCGCGGCCAGGGCCTCGGCCTCGAAGGCGTCGGTGAACCCGGCGGCGTCGAGCTCGTTGCGCTCGAAGCGCGCCCAGGCGTTGGTGTCTGGGTCGGTGCTGTTCAGCCGCACGACCAGGCCCTCGGGCAGCCCGGCCTCGGCCTCGTAGGCGGCGAAGGCGAGCATCGGGCTCTCAGTGATCACCCCGCCGAGGTCGAACACGACGGCCGTGGCCGGCGCGCTCACGGGGTCACCGCCGCGGCGAGCTGGTCGGTGAAGCCCAGCCGGGCGGCGATAGCGGCGACCATCTCGTCGGCCCACAGGTCGTCGGCGGTGACGATCCGCCGCAGCTGCTCTGCCGGCAGCCCGTCGTCGGCGAAGACGTCCAGGTCGCCGCCCGGCCAGCCGGTCTCGTCGTCGTCGAACGCCCCTTCGGCGTCGACGGCGATGCCGTAGCGCTCCACCACCTCGGCGGCGAGCAGCCACTCCTGCATGGTGGCGTCGGAGATCAGCGCCCGGACCAGCCCGCCGGGCCCGTGCCGGAGGACGACGAAGTACAGCCGCGAGTCGACCACCACGACGAAGGGCCCGGGCCAGTCCTCGGCGGCCGGGTCGCCCAGCGCCCGCTCCAGCGCCGGGAGCTCCTCACCGGCGTCCGCGGCGAGCAGCTCCACCTGCCAGTCCCCACCGGAACGGCTGACGCGCACCGCCCAGCTGGCCGGTGCCTCCGCTGCGCTCATCGCCGCCGCAGCATGGTCAGGCCGTCGGCCAGCGGCAGCAGCACCGTCTCCCAGCACGGGTCGGTGGCCAGCGCGGCATTGAGCTCGGCGATCGCCCGCTGCGCGTCGGTCTGCGGGTCGAGCACGGTGCCGTTGGCCAGCGTGTTGTCCAGCAGGACGACGCCGTTCCCGGTCATCCGCGGGTACAGCTGGTCGATGTAGTCGGCGTAGCCCTCCTTGTCCGCGTCGACGAAGGCGAGGTCGAAGGTCGGCTCGGCCGGCAGGGCGCGCAGCGACTCGTGCGCGTCGCCCAGCCGCAGCTCGATGCGGTCGGCCAGCCCCGCCCGGGCCCAGTACCGGCGGGCGACCGCCGTCCACTCCTCGCTGACGTCGAGGCAGAGCAGCAAGCCGTCCTCGGGCAGGCCCCGGGCCACGCACAGCGCCGAGTAGCCGGTGAAGGTGCCGATCTCGATCGCCCGGCGGGCGCCCAGCGCACGGGCCAGCAGCTGCATGAACGTGCCCTGCTCCGGCGCGATCTGGTAGGTCGGCGACGCCTCCCCGCGGTCGGCCATGGCAGCGGTCTCGGCGAGCAGGTCGGCGGCGACGTCGTCGAGCGGCTCCGAGCTCGCCCGCACGTAGTCGCCCAGCTCCGGTGTGAGGAGGAACGAGTGGGGGGTCATGGCGCGTGGGGGTGGAGGAGCCCGTGGGTCATAGCCTCTGATCATGGCCGATCCCGCTCCGGACGACGGCGCCGACGTCGCCCCCGCACTGTTCTCCCGACTGGCCGCCGACCCGCTGGCCGACCTCCTGGGGATCGTCCTGGAGCAGGTCCGGCCCGGGTACGCCCGCGCGGCGATGACGGTGGGCCCGCAGCTGCTGAACGCCGTCGGCACCGCGCACGGCGGCGCCACGATGGCGCTGCTCGACGTCGTCCACGCGGCGGTGAGCAACAGCCACGGCACGGTCGCCGTCGCCCAGGACGTGCACACCGAGTTCCTCGCCCCGGGCCGGCCGGGTGACCGGCTGGTCGCCGAGGGCGTCGAGGTGCACCGCAGCCGGCGCACCGCCGTCTACCGCATCGAGGCCCGCGCCCAGGACGGCCGGCTGGTGGCGACCGCGCTGGCCCGGGTGTTCCGCACCGACGGCCAGTGGGCGGACCGGTGACCTCTTTTCCCGTCCCGACGATGCCCGCTCCGCCGGTGGGCGTCGTGGGGCTGGGCCAGCTGGGCGGGTCGCTGGCCGCCGCCCTGGTCGCGGCCGGCCGCGAGGTGACCGGCTGGGACGTCGACCCCGCCGCCCGGGAGGCCGCCGCGGCCCGCGGGGTGCGGATCGCCCGACAGCTGGCCGGCGTCGTCGTCCTCGCCGTCCCGCTGCCGGCGATGGCCGGGGCGCTCGACGGGCTCGACGTCGACCCGGGCGCCACCGTCACCGACCTGGGCTCGGTCAAGGCGCCGGTGCTCGCCGAGCTGGAGACGGCCCTGGGCGGGCGCTACGTCGGCGGGCACCCCATGTGCGGCACCGAGCGCTCCGGGCACGCGGCGACCGACCCGGGCCTGTTCACCGGGGCCCGCTGGGCGCTGTGCCTGGAGCCGGGCACCGAGCTGCCGCGCTGGCTGCGGGTGGCCGAGGTGGCGCTGGCCGTCGGGGCCGAGGTGGTGCCGGCGACCGCGGCCGAGCACGACGACGCCGTCGCCGCGGTCAGCCACGTGCCGCACCTGCTGGCCGCGGCCCTCGCCGCCGCCGCCGGGGAGGCCGGGCCGCTGGCCCTCGCCCTGGCCGCCGGCAGCTTCCGCGACGGCACCCGGGTGATCGGCAGCGACCCCGGCTTCGTCACCGCGATGGTGCAGGGCAACGCCGGCCCGACCGCCGCCGCGCTGGGCCGGGTGCTGGAGCAGCTCGCCCGCCCGTGGCCGGAACTGGTCGCCGCCGGCCACGCCGTGCGCGCCGGCGGGCCGGCGGGACGGCGCCCGGTGCGGGTGCCGCTGGAGCGGGCCGCGCTGCTGTCGCTGGGCCGGGCCGGCGGAGCGGTCACCCGGCGGCTCGCGGCCTTCGTCGAGGGGTACGTGCCGGCTGTCGACTGACGCCGCCGGGAGCATCGCAGGCAGGGCCAGCGACCGAGGAGCGGACCGGGGGCGGAAGCCGACCGGTGTCATGACCTGACCGGTTTCGCCCGCGGCGCGGCGGGCAGGGAGCGGGCATGGACGACAGCGAGATCCGCAGCCGCATCGAGGCGCTGGTCGAGGAAGAGCACCGACTGCGCGAGAGCGGGGATCACTCCGAGGAGCAGCGGGCCCGGCTCCGGCAGATCGAGGAGGACCGGGACCAGCTCTGGGACCTGATCCGCCAGCGGGACGCCAAGCGCCAGTACGGCGAGGACCCGGACGAGGCCGAGCCGCGCCCGGAGCAGCAGGTCGAGGGCTACCTGCAGTAGGAGAAGGACGCCGTCCTGCTCACCGCTCGCGGTCAGCCTCTGGACGGGGCCGGGAACACTTAAACGCCGAAGTGTGCGGCGGTGATCTTCGGGTAGGAGCCGCCGCGGCGCGCACCGCCGCGCGCCCGGCGTGGATGGGAGCAGGCATGGTGCGCGCGGCACGGACGATCCGGCGGGCGGTGGTGACCGGGGGCGCCGGTTTCCTCGGCTCCCACCTGTGCGAGCAGCTGCTGGACCGGGGCGTCGAGGTGGTCTGCCTCGACAACTTCCTCACCGGGTCCCCGCAGAACGTCGTCCACCTGATGGAACACCCCGGCTTCCGGCTGGTCCGCTGCGACGTCACCGACTTCGTGCACGTGCCCGGCGAGGTCGACCTGGTGCTGCACTTCGCGTCGCCGGCGAGCCCGCTGGACTACCTCAAGATGCCGATCGAGACCCTCAAGGTCGGCAGCCTGGGCACGCTGCACACCCTCGGGCTGGCCCACGAGAAGGGCGCCCGGTACGTGCTTGCCTCCACCTCGGAGGTCTACGGCGACCCGCTGGTACACCCGCAGGACGAGGAGTACTGGGGCAACGTCAACCCGGTCGGCCCGCGCGGGGTCTACGACGAGGCCAAGCGCTTCAGCGAGGCCATGACCACGGCCTACCGGACGTCGAAGGGCACCGACACCGGCATCGTCCGGATCTTCAACACCTACGGCCCGCGCATGCGCCCGGACGACGGCCGCGCCATCCCGGCCTTCGTCGGTCAGGCCCTCGCCCGCCGCCCGCTGACCGTCGCCGGCGACGGCTCGCAGACCCGGTCCATCTGCTACGTCGACGACACGGTGCGCGGCATCCTGGCGATGGCCTTCTCCGGGGAGCCCGGCCCGGTCAACATCGGCAACCCCGACGAGCTGTCGATGCTGCGGCTGGCCGAGTGGATCGTCGAGCTGACCGGCTCGTCGTCGGAGATCTCCTTCATCGACCTGCCGGTGGACGACCCGAAGGTCCGCCGTCCCGACACCACCCGCGCCGAGCAGCTGCTCGGCTGGCGGCCGACGGTGCCGTCGGAGGAGGGGCTGCGGCGCACGGTGGCGTGGTTCGCCGAGCAGCGGCAGGCGGCCGACGTCCGCGCCGGGTGATCCACAGGGGGTCAGCGATCGCATCTACTGTGTAGTGGGCGGTCGCGGGGGTCGCCGGGGAGACGCTGACGACTTCGACGGGGGAGCTGCTCGATGGGCCGCCACGCCGCCCGCTCTGCCGCGCGCCGGTCGCCGCAGCTGACCCCCCAGGTCCTCATCGCGGCCGCGGTCGCCGCCGTGGTGCTGCTGGCCGGCGGCATCACCATGTGGGTGGTCGACGCCGGGGACGGCGACTGCGACACCACCGCCGTCGTCCGTGTCGCCGTCGCGCCCGAGCTCGCCCCCGTCGCCGAGCGGGTGCTCACCGGCGCCGAGGGCCTGCGCCCCGAGGACTGCGCCTCCGCCCAGGTCACCGCCCAGCAGCCGGTGCAGACCGTCGGCGACCTCGGCGCGCTGGACGCCGCGGACCTGCCGCACCTGTGGGTCCCCGACTCCTCGCTGTGGGCGGCCCGCGCCGGGGACGCCGCGGTGGACACCGCCGGCTCGGTCGCCACCTCCCCCGTCGTGCTGGCCAGCAGCCGCGCCGCGGTCGACGCGCTCGGCTGGGCCGACCAGGCACCGGGCTGGGCCGCGGCGCTGGCGAGCGAGCAGGGCATCGCCGTCCCCGACCTGGCGACCAGCGCCGAGGCCCTCGCCGCGCTGAGCGCCGTGCGGACCGCGCTGGGCGGCGGCGAGGCCGCCGACAACGCCGTGGTGCAGACCGTGCTGGCCGCCGAGCGCGGCCCGTCCGTCTCCCCCGCCGAGGCGCTCACCGCAGGCAGCGAGGGCGCGCCGGGCGCGCCGCTGGTGCCGGTCAGCGAGCAGGAGGTGTGGGCGGCCAACGCCGACGCCGAGGACCCGCAGCTGGTCGCCGTCTACCCCGAGGAGGGGTCGCCGGCCCTGGACTACCCGCTGGTGCGGATCGGCGCCGCCTCGGCGACGGACGCCGCCGCGGTGGACGCCACCGTGCGCGCGCTGACCTCGGACGCCGCCCGCTCCGCCGTCCTCGAGGCCGGGTTCCGCGACGCCGACGGCACCGCGCCCGCCGACGCCGAGGCGGCCGGGATCCGCGAGGCGGCCCCGCAGCCCCTGCGGCTCGACCCCGCCGAGGTGCAGGCGCTGCTCGGCCAGCTGTCGGAGCTGGCCGCGCCGTCCCGGATCCTCACCGTCGTCGACGTCTCGACCTCCATGGAGGCCCCGGCCGGCGACGGCACGCGCGCCACGCTCGCGCGGGACGCCGCGAAGAGCACGCTCACGCTGGTCCCGGGCAACTTCGCGCTCGGCCTGTGGTTCTTCGCCGCCGAGCTGGACGGCGACCGGGACTGGACCGAGGCGGTGCCGACGCGGGAGCTCGAGGCCCAGGTCGACGGCAGCCTCCAGCGGGAGGTGCTCGACGCCGAGCTCGACACCATCCCCGACCGCCTCAGCCCCGGCGGCACCGGGCTGTACGACACCACGCTGGCCGCCGTGCGTGCCGCCCGGGCGGACTTCGAGCCGACCGCGGTGAACAGCGTGCTGATGGTCACCGACGGGACCAACGAGGACTCCCGGGGCGTCGAGCTCGAGGAGCTGCTGGAGACGCTGCGCAGCGAGGCCGACCCCGACCGGCCGGTCAAGGTCATCGGTGTCGCGCTCGGGCCGGACGCCGACCTGGGCGCCCTCGAGCAGATCGCCGACGTCACCGGCGGGGCTGCGTACTCGGCGGTCGACCCCACCGACCTGCAGACCGTCCTGTTCGACGCCCTCCGGCAGCGGTGAGCGGCGGGCCGCCGCCGCTCAC
>NZ_JBJGYN010000050.1:0-32097 GCF_054050015.1 Geodermatophilus sp. SYSU D01176
ACCACGAACCCCAACGCCATCACCGCAGCGATCGCGAACAACACCCGATCCACCGCCCAGTGCCGATCCGCAACACACGGCGGCGGCTCCGCGATCGCCGGATGCGTCCCACTCACCGACACATCCGTGGCCTTCACGGCAGGGCGCTCCCCGCCCGCACGCGGGGCGCCACCGGCGGGCGTCGGACCAACCTCAGCGGCTTCCGACTGGCTCGGTCGGCGAGACGGCGAGCCGTGTTTGTTGCGCCGTTGCTCCATGACACTCCCCTATCGTGTTGCGTCATCCGAGACGGATTGCACAAGAGGGAACCAGAGGCCCGGGTGTAGGACAAGGGTCCGCCGTGATTCTCTGTACAGTCCCGCCCCGGTATGACTCGGCGTCACGCATACGTGACGAGCCGAGAAGAACGAGGCCATGCCCCCCGTCTGCTGCATGTACCACCGAGCAGCGAGGGTCCTGCGGGTCAGCCACTGACAGCAGGCGCCCATCGACCTGTACGCCACCATCCCCGGGTAGCACCTGGCGCTGCCCCCTGGCCGCGTTGTGTGGCCGGAGCTGCCCCGTCACCTTCCTGGCGCCCCAGGTGAGGCGGCTCCTCGTCACCGGGTCCGGCATGATCGGCCCCCCTCCGGTCCGTGATCTGGGGCGGGAGTGCCACCGGCCCTGGTGGCGCTGGTGCACCGCTGACAGGGACGTGGCCGCCTCTTCGGTGGGGCTCTCGGCGTCGGCGCGGTGCCGTCACCCCGCTCGTCACGGACCGCCCGATCCGACGGCGGCCGGGTCTGGGCGCCGCTGCGACGATGCCGGTCGCCATGTGCATGCATCCACGACGCGGACCGGGCCGATCCAGGAGCCAGGGCCATCCGCCAGCGGAACCGCGCCCGCGTCGGCGGGCGACAGGGCCACACTCGACCGGGCCCGCTCCTCCTCAGGCAGGGCTGCCAGGACGTCGAACGGGTCAGCCGGGTGCCGGCCCGAGCCGCATCGCGGTGTGGATCTCCGCTGACGTCGCGATGCCCGGTCGACCAGGAACGGCGTCGTGGACGGGGCGGGGAGCACCGTCGGCACGGCAGAGGAGGGCGGAGCGACGGTGCTCACACGACTCTGGCCACTTCGGAAGGGCCGGGGAAGACCCCACCCATGCGTCGGCATCCACACGACCCATGTCCCGCGGTCAGCCGGCGACGGCGAGGGCGGCGCTGCGGTCGAGGTCGACGGTGAGCACGCTCGGCAGGCGCAGCAGCCGCGCCTCCAGCAACTCGGCGCCGTCGGCGTCGGCCATGGTGTCGATGCTGAGGCGCCAGCGCCCGGCGCCGGCCTCCTCGGCCTCGAAGCGGGTGAGGGGGTACGCGCGGCCGGTCAGCAGGGTGAGCACCCGCTGGACGCAGGCCAGATCCTCGACGGTGACGTGCAGCTTGACGGGTGACAGCGGAAGGGGGGACATGGCGTCCTCGACGAGCCCAGGCGGCTCGAGGTCGGCGGGGTGCTCTCGACGGCCATGCCTCGAACCCGCCGACCGAGAGTCAGGAGCCGGCGGGCCCGCAGGGAATCTGCTCGACTGCCACGGACGAACGGTACGACGTGCGGTGGTCGCCACACCAGCGTGCAGGGAGGCCCGGACCGGGTGCCCGACCTCGCCGATCTGGTGACTCTTCGGCCTCGCGCCGGTACACCGAGTTGCGGTCCTCCCACGGAAACGCCGCTACCGTCCCCGCGCCCAGTTCGTGAGCGGCGCGGAACGCCCGGACGGCGCTCTCACCACGGTTGGCGACCAGCACCTCGGTGAACATGGCGTTCTCTCACAGGACGTGGGATCGAGGCTGCGTTGCCGGGTCGTGGGGCTCTCCGTGTAGTTGCAGCATCCACCCGCCATCCCGCTTGCGCGGAGCCCGCAGTGACCCGGGCGACGCGACACCGGGCGCGCAGTTCAGCGCCGTGGGGTCGCGTCGCGACTGCTGGAGTTCGGAAAAGCGTCCGAAGCGGGTAGCCGAGATCCGTCGTACGCGATCTCGGCGGACTTCTACAGCCATGTCGGCCCCACCCAGTAGCGCGAGGCGGCAGACCGGCTCGACCGGGCACTCCGCTGGGTGACCGTTGCTGTCCCCGGCCGCGTCGCCGTACCCGGTGCTGTACTCACGCAAGAGGGGGCCGGCCTTCACGGCCGACCCGCCTCTGACCTGCGGTTTCGCTGTCGGGCTGACAGGATCTGAACCTGCGACCCCTTGACCCCCAGCCGTCGGCCGCGGGTTCACGGTCGTCCGCCACAGTGCAACTGCGCAGGTAGACCGGCATACGGAACGACGGCGGGCAGGGAGGGACAGTCCCGAACTGACCTCAATGGTGGTCAGAATGGTGGTCAAGACGTCGTCCGGGCGGGGCGGACGCAGGCGGTACGAATCACATCTCGCGATTGCTGCGCGTGACCGCGTCGCAGGCATGCGGCGATCCCCCGCGACGACTTCGCGCGGCCGAGGTCAAGTGGTCATGTCCATGACCGCGTTCATCCTGGTTCGCGAGCCGGACACAGCATCCCCGTCCGGGTCGAGCCCGCCAAAGCCGCTGGACGGACGACGGCCCCGCGGGAACCTCCCGCGGGGCCGTCGTCCGTCGGTCAGACGCGTCAGTGCGCCGCGAGGGCGGGGTCCGCGGCGGCCGTCGGTCGGACCAGTCGGACGGCGACCGCCGCAGCGACGGCGACGGCACCCAGGACCAGCAGTGCGGAGCCCAGCCCGTCGAGCGCCCCGGTCAGCCCCAGGACGACGAGGGGGCAGACGAACTGGCCGATGAACAGCGCCGAGGTCCAGACGCCGGTGCCGCGGCCGCGCTGCTCGAAGGTGAGGGAGCCCAGCGCCCAGGTCAGCAGGGACGGCAGCAACAGGCCGTTGCCGAAGCCCGTGACGACGGCGAAGGCGGTGACCAGCGGCACGTTCGGGGCGAGGGCCAGGCCGATCAGGCCGAGCCCGGACAACCCGAAGGCCAGGGGCACGGTGACCGCTGGGCCCAGCTGGGCGAGCCGGCCGAACAGGAAGGCGCCCACGGCGGTACCCACTGAGCCGATGGCGCTGACCGCGCCGATGGTGCCGGTGGACTCCACACCGATGCTGTCGAGCTTGAAGGACAGCTCGACGATGAGCACGTAGAAGATCAGCCCGCCCAGCAGGGTCACGGCGACCGGCTTGATCAGCTGTTCCCACGGTAGCGGCGGCAGCTTCGTGGCGTGGGCGTGCGCCTGGGCTCGCGGGGCGGGCTGCCAGATGTACTTCGCCGCGAGGACGGCCAGCGGCAGGCTGACGGCGTAGAGCCAGAACGGCGTCCGCCAGTCCTGCGCGCCCAGCGCACCACCGACGCCGAAGAAGACAGTGGCCGAGACGGTGGTGTAGACGACCTGCAGCCCGAAGTAGCGCTCCCGCTTCGAGCCGTGGAAGTAGTCGGCGAGCAGCGTCGTGCAGCAGGTCATGATGGCCGCCTCGGTGAGCCCGAGGAGCACCCGGCTGGCCACGATGAGCTGCAGCGAGGGCAGCCACAGCGGCGCCGTCCCGACGAAGGCATAGACGACCAGGGCGCCGACGAGCAGCCGCTTGCGGCCGACCTTGTCGACGATCCGGCCGGCCACCATCGCGGTCAGGCCGATCACCAGCGCCGGTGCGGTGAGCACGACGGGCGTGAGTGCTTCCACCCCGGAGTGCCGGCGAAGGCGTCCTGGATGCGGGGCAACACCGGGGCGAGGAGCACGGCGCCGAGCACGGACAGGCAGCTGGACACCAGCAGCACGAACGCCTGGATGCGTCCGGCGGGGCGGCCGGTGGCCGGATCGACGGCGACCTCGCCGGCGAGGGGCTCCTCGACGGCGGGAGTGGAGCTCGCAAGCGGTTGCGACACGGGGCTCTCCGGTTGTCAGGGGTGCCGACCGTGGTGATCGGCATCACTGGCGGAGAAGTGTCAGGACGGCGCGGAGGGAGCGGAAATCACTTCTTCCGGGGTCGGGTATCAGCCAGGTCGATGCCCTCCTGGGCAGCATGCCCGACAGCCTGCTCGGCGGCCCGCGACACCACGTCACGCAGATAGCGGTGCTCGGGGTCGTCGTCGTAGGCGGGGTGCCACCACATCGCCTCGACCAGCGGGCCGGCCTCGAAGGGGCACGGCAAGGCGCGGATGCCGATGTCCAGCGGCAGCAGGTTGACCAGCCGGCGCTGCAGCAGGGCGATGCGGTCGCTGCCGGCGATGAGAGCCGGCACGGTCAGGAAGTCCTCGTTGACCACCTGCACTCGGGGCTCTATGCCGAGCATGCGCATCTGCCTGGCGGCCGGGGTGGAGGCCGTCTGGCCGTGGTAGGTGGCCACCCACGGGAGCGTCTCGAGGTGCTCGATGGTCAGGCCCTCGTCGACGACGGCGTTGTCGGCCGAGACGACGCAGACCCATTCGTCGCGGTAGAGGTCGCGGTGCGAGAGGTCCGTGACGAACCCGTGCGGCAGAAGCAGGAGGTCGGTGCCCAGGAGGACCTGGTCGGCGCGTTCGACGATCGCGGGTGAGTGCGGCGTCAGGCGGAGCCGGGTGTGCGGTGCCTCTTCGGCCAGCAGGGCGGCGATGGTGTCGCCGAGGACGACGACCACGTAGTCGCTGACCAGCACGGAGAACTCCCGGGTCGACGACGCCGGGTCGAACTCGGTCTGGGCCGCGAACACCCGCTCCACGCCGGACAACGCGATGCGGACCAGGTCCCTGAGCTGCACGGCCAGCGGCGTGAGCCGGTACTCGTTGCCGACCCGGGTCAGCAGCTCGTCGCCGAAGTGCCGGCGCAGCCGGGCCAGCGACGCGGACAGCGCCGGCTGGGACAGCCCCATCTGCGCCGCGGCGCGGGTGACGCTGCGCTGCTGCAGCAGCGCGTCCAGCGAGACCAGCAGGTTGAGGTCCAGGCTCGCCAGGTTCACCGGGGCAGTATCCACGGCCCTTATGCCCCGCATCACACATCTCGCCTTCCCGAGTGACACGCGTCCGTAGACCGTGGGACACGTGACCGACATCCCGCTGCTGGACCGCACCGACCCCGAGGGCGCCATCGCTGCCGCGGCGAAGCGCTGCTCCAACTGGGGCCGCTGGGGTGCCGACGACGTGTTCGGCACGCTGAACTTCCTGGACGAGGCCAAGCGGGTGGAGGGCGCGCGGCTGGTGCGCCGGGGCGTGAGCTTCTCGCTCGCGCAGTCGTTCGACGCGAACGGCCCGCAGAAGGGCTGGCGGCGCCGGACCAACCCGGTGCACACCATGCTCGACACCGGCCTGGACGCCGAGCGCGGCCAGGGCTTCCCGCACGGTCTCGGCGGCGCCGACGACGTCGTCTTCATGCCGCTGCAGGCCTCCACCCAGTGGGACGGCCTCGGCCACATCTTCGACCACGGGGTCGCCTGGAACGGCCGCCGCGCCGGCGACGTCGTCACCAGCGAGGGCGACCGACTGACCGGAATCGAGACCGTCGCCGCCCTCATCACCGGCCGCGGTGTGCTGCTCGACGTCGGCCGCGCGATCGGCACCGACGGCGAGCTGCCCGACGGCTTCGCCATCACCACCGACCACCTCGAGGCGACAATCGCCGCGCAGGGCCCGAGTGCCCGGGTCGGCCGCGGCGACCTGCTGCTGGTGCGCACCGGTCGGCTGGCCCGGGCGCGACGGGAGGGCTGGGGCGACTACGCCGGCGGGGACGCCCCGGGCCTGTCGTTCACCACCGCCGACTGGCTGCACGGCACCGAGATCGCCGGGATCGCCACCGACACCTGGGGCTTCGAGGTCCGCCCCAACGAGTTCGACGTCGCCTTCCAGCCGCTGCACCAGGTCGTCATCCCCCACATCGGCCTGTTCATCGGCGAGATGTGGGACCTCGACGCGCTCGCGGCCGACTGCGCCGCCGACGGCGTGTGGGACTTCCTCCTCACCGCCGCCCCCCTGCCCGTGACCGGTGCCGTCGGCGCCCCGGTCAACCCCATCGCCGTCAAGTGAGGGAGCACCCGTGACCGCAGTGGACAACGTCCTGGTCGTCGGCGCCGGCCTGGCCGGCACCGCCACCGCCATCCAGCTGGCGAAGGCCGGCGTCGCCGTCGACCTGGTCGAGGTCAAGCCCGAGGTCACCGCGCTGGGCTCCGGCATCACCCTGCAGGGAAACGCGCTACGCGAGCTCGACCGGGTCGGCGTCTGGGAGCGGGTCCGGGAGAAGGGCTTCCCGTTCGACGTCACCGGCATCCGGGCGCCGGATGCGGACGGCACGGTCCTGTTCGAGGTGCCCGACGCCAAGTCCGGTGGCCCGGACTACCCCGCGGTCATGGGCATGTCGCGTCCGGAGTTGGCCCGGATCCTGCACGACCGGGCCGCCGAGGTGGGCGTCAAGCTGCGGTACGGCATCACGTTCACCGAGCTGCGCCAGGACGACGCCGGGGTCGACGTCACGTTCACCGACGGCTCGACGGGCCGCTACGACCTGGTGGTCGGAGCCGACGGCGTCCGATCCGCCGTGCGGCAGGCGCTGGGCATCGAGCTGGAGACCCGGCCGACCGGGATGGGCATCTGGCGAGCCTTCGGCCCCCGGCCGGCCGACGTGACCCGCACCGACCTGTACTACGGCGGGCCCTCGTTCATCGCCGGCTACTGCCCCACCGGTGAGGACTCGCTCTACGCCTACATCGTCGAGGAAGCGCAGGACCGCTTCGCGATGACGCCGGAGGAGCGGCTGGCGACGATGAAGGAGCTGTCGCGGGCCTACCACGGGCCGTGGGACGAGATCCGAGAACAGCTCACCGACCCCAGCCGGGCCAACTACACCTGGTTCGAGACCCACCTGCTGCCCGCGCCGTGGAACCGCGGCCGGGTGGTCCTGATCGGGGACGCCTCCCACACCTGCCCGCCCACCATCGCCCAGGGCGGCGCGCAGGCCCTGGAGGACGCTGCCGTCCTCACCCACCTGCTATTCACCCGGGGCGCGCTCGACCAGGACCTGTGGAACGCCTTCCACGCCCGCCGGATCGAGCGCGCCAAGACCGTCATCGACGCCTCCAACCAGCTCGGCCAGTGGCTGCTCTCCCACGAGCGGGGCGACGTGCCCGGCCTCATGCGCAGCATCGCCGTCCTCGTCAGCGACCCGGCCTGAGAAAGGGCCCCCTGCCCCCCGACGCTCGCGAGCTCGCGCCGGGCCGCTGCAGGAGGTCCGTCCCCAACCCCGACAGGAGACACCACCATGGCCCAACGCCTGATCACCCACCTGCGGCACGTCGACCTGGCCGTGCCCGACTACAAGAGCCAGCTGGACTTCTACACCAACACCTGGGGCCTGAAGGCCGAGCACAGCGACACCGGCCTGACCTTCCTGGCTGCCGAGGGCAGCCCGGAGCAGTACGTCGTCCGGCTGCGGGAGTCCGCCGACAAGCGGATCGACCTGATCTCCTTCGGTGCCGCCACGCCCGCCGACGTCGACACCCTGGCCCAGCAGGTCGCCGCCGACGGCGTGCGGCTGGTCACCGAGCCGGGCACCCTGCAGACCCCTGGCGGCGGCTACGGGTTCCGGTTCTTCGACAACGAGGGCCGCACCGTGGAGATCAGCGCGGACGTCGCCGTCCGGCAGCACCGCCCGATCGAGGAGGGCGAGTCGATCCCGGTGCGCCTGTCCCACGTGGTCATCAACTCCGCCGACCCCGAGGGCACCCGCTCCTTCTACGAGAAGCACCTGGCCTTCGCCCTGTCGGACACCCTGATGCACCCGCACATGGGCGAGATGATGTGGTTCATGCGGGTGAACTCGTGGCACCACAGCATGGCCATCGCCCGCTGCCCGCACCCCTCGCTGCACCACGCCAGCTTCGAGCTGCGCGGCCTGGACGAGTACATGCGCGGCACCGGCCGTGTGCTGCGGGCCGGGGTCGAGAAGGTCTGGGGCCCGGGCCGGCACCTGGCCGGCAACAACACCTTCAGCTACTTCCTGGACCCCAACGGCAACACGATGGAGTACACGACCGAGCTGGAGCAGATCGACGAGGACACCTGGCACCCGCACCTCTACGACTTCACAAACCCCGAGGTCTCCGACCAGTGGGGCACCGCGAACCAGATGAACGAGTTCGTGGCCAAGAAGTCCTTCAACGACCCCGACAAGGGGCTGTTCGTCGCTCCCCCGGTCTGATGCGTCTCGCGACCTGGGAGGGCGGAGGCCGCGTGCAGGCCGGCGTGGTCAGCACCGCCGGCCTGCACGCCCTCCCCGACGGGACGACGGTCCTGGACCTCGTCCGCGCCGGTCTGCCGACGGCGCTGGAGGCAGGCACCGCTGCGCTGGAGGGTCCGGCGGTGCCGTTGGAGGACGTCCGGCTGCTGCCACCGCTGCAGCCGCCGACCGTGCGGGACTTCGTCGCGTTCGAGGAGCACGTCGAGGGCGTCCGCAAGGCCATCGACGGCGAGGCCGGGGTCGTGGCCGAGTGGTACCAGGCACCGACGTTCTACTTCACCAACCCCTACGCACTGATCGGCGCGCACGACGACGTCGCGGTCCCACCGGGGTCGCAGCGGTTCGACTTCGAGCTCGAGGTGGCCGTCGTCGTCGGCCGGGACGGCGCCTCGCTCACCCCCGAGGCCGCACGGGAGCACGTCTTCGGCTACACGATCATGAACGACTGGTCGGCCCGGGATCTGCAGGCCCGGGAGATGAAGGTCAGCCTCGGCCCGGCCAAGGGCAAGGACTCGGCCACCACGCTCGGCCCGTGGTTGGTCACCGCCGACGAGCTCGAGCCGTACCGGGACGGCGGCGGGTTCCTGCAGCTGGACATGCGCGTGTCGGTCAACGGCACCCAGATCGGCCGGGACCTGCTGTCGAACATGGGCTGGCCGTTCGAGGAGCTGATCGCCTATGCCTCGCGCGGTACGGAGGTCCGGGCCGGTGACGTGCTCGGCTCGGGCACCTGCGGCAACGGCGGCTGCCTGGCCGAGCTCTGGGGCACCCGCGGCGAGGCGGCCCCGCCTCCGCTGCAGCCCGGCGACGTCGTGGAGATGACCGTCGAGGGCATCGGGACCATCCGCAACCGCGTCGTCCCCGGCCTCGGCCTGCCGCCCGTGGCACCCGCCCGGTCGCGGCCGCGCACCCGGGAGCGCCCGTCGTGACGCTGAACGGGAAGGTCGTCGTCGTCACCGGCGCCGGCCAAGGGCAGGGCGCGGCCGAGGCACGGCGGCTGGCCGCCGAGGGCGCCACCGTGGTCGGTTGCGACCTGACCGACTCGCCGGCCGAGGAGCTGGCGGGGGTCGCGTACCGGCGGCTCGACGTCACCGACGCCGCGGGCTGGACGGCGCTCGCCGACGACCTGCTCCGAGAGCACGGCGCCGTGCACGGGCTGGTCGCCAACGCCGGCATCACCTGGCGGGCGCGGCTGGGCGACCTCGACCCGGCCGACCTCGCCCGGGTCACCGAGGTGAACGTGACCGGCACACTGCTGGGCATCCAAGCGCTCACCCCGCTGATGACCGACGGCGGGTCGATCGTCGTGGTGGGCTCGGTGGCCGCGCTGACCGGGCACTTCCCGGTGGCCTACACCGCGTCGAAGTGGGCGCTGCGTGGGTTGGCCAAGGCCGCCTGCCTGGAGCTCGGGCCGCGCGGCATCCGAGTCAACACGATCCACCCCGGCTACGTCGAGACCCCGATGACCGCCTCGGCGGCACCGGCGTTCCGCGACGCCAACGTCGCCGAGACCCCGCTCGGCCGCACCGGCACCGTCGACGAGGTCGCCCCGCTGGTCGCCTTCCTCCTCGGCGACGGCGCCACCTTCATCACCGGCGCGGAGATCCCCGTCGACGGCGGCATGACCGCCCACGGCGGCGTCAAGTCGATCAGCGACGCCGTCCGGGCAGCGACGTGAGCGGGCGGCTGGCCGGACAGGTCACGCTGATCACGGGCACTGCCGGCGGGCAGGGACGGGCGGCCGCGCTGCTGTTCGCCGCGGAAGGCGCCACCGTGGTCGGCACCGACGTCAACGCCGTCGGCGCGGCCGAGACCGTCGAGCTGGTGCGCGCGGCCGGCGGTGTCATGGACAGCACCCACCCGCTCGACCTGACCGACGAGGACGGCGTCCGGGCGTGGGTGGACGCCGCGGCGACCCGGCACGGCGGCATCGACGTGCTCTACAACAACGCAGGCGCCACCCGCTTCTCCCCGATCGCGGAGACGTCGTACGCCGACTGGTCCTTCGTCCTGCGCAACGAGCTGGATGTCGTCTTCCTCGCCACCAAGCACGCCTGGCCGCACCTGGTCGCCCGCGGCGGCGGCAGCGTGCTGCTGGTCGGCTCCACCGCCGGCATCACCGGCTCGCTGACCAACACCCGGATCGCGCACACTGCGACCAAGGGCGGCGTGGTGGCGATGACGAGGCAACTGGCCGCCGAGGGAGCGGCGCACGGCATCCGCGCCAACTGCATCAGCCCCGGCATGACCCGCACCCCCGCCACCGAGGGCGACCTGCTAGCTCTTGATCACCCCATGCGCGCCATCGCCCAGGCCATCCCGCTGGGCCGCATCGGCACCGCCGACGAGGTCGCCCGCTGCGCGCTGTTCCTCGCCTCCGACGAGGCGTCCTACGTCACCGGCGCCAACCTCGTCGTCGACGGTGGCTGGTCTGCCGTCCTGCCCGGCGCATCCTGAGAAACGAGAGGGACCCACCGTGTTCGAGTACTTCCCCGGCAACTACGTCTGGAACCTGGGCGTCGTCGCGGCGCTGAACTCCGGCGGCCTGATCGACGAGGTCGACCGGGCCTGCCGGCCGATCAAGGACGCCGCGCAACAGGGCGAGGACGCCGGCACGCCGGACTTCCTGCGCGCCTGGACTGCGCTGACCGACCAGCTCGTCGGCCAGGCGGAGGACGCGGAGAAGGCCGGGCACACGCGCGCCGCCGGCCAGCTGTACTTCCGCGCCACCAACTACCTGGCTCAGGCCGAACGGATGCTGGCTCACTCGGACCCGAACCGGGTGCCCACCTACAAGCGGCTGCTGGAATTGGCGCAGAAGGCGTTCGAGCTGCACAGCCCGCGCGTCTCACGGGTCGAGGTGCCCTATGAGGGGACGACGCTGCCGGCCTACTTCAGCCAGGCGCCGGCCGCCGACGACGGGCCGGTGCCGGTGGTCGTGCTCGTCAACGGCCTGGACTCGACCAAGGAGCACCAGTACTCCTCGGCCCACTGGGAGGAGCTGGCCACCCGCGGCATCTCCTGCCTGATGCTCGACCAGCCCGGCACCGGCGAGGCGCTTCGGCTGCAGGGGCTCCCGGCCCGCGTGGACACCGAGGCGTGGGGCGCGGCCGCCGTGGACTTCCTGCAGGCCCGTGATGACGTCGACGACGGCCGGATCGGGATCGTCGGCTGGTCGCTGGGCGGCTACTACGCCCCGCGCGCCGCGGCGTTCGAGAAGCGCTTCGCCCTCTGCGTGGCCTGGGGCGCCAACCACGACTGGGGCGCGGTGCAGCGCCGCCGGCTCGAGCGCGAGGGGGAGCGGCCGGTGCCGCACTACTGGGAGCACGTGCTGTGGGTGTGGGGCTTCGACAACGAGGCTGACGACCTCGACGCCTTCATCGAGTTCGCCGACCAGGTCAACCTCGAGGGCGTCGTCGAGAACATCACCGTGCCGTTCCTCATCGCCCATGGCGCCAACGACCGACAGATCCCCGTCGAGTACGCACACCGCTCCTACGACCAGGCGGTCAACTCCCCCAAGCGCGAACTCCGGGTGTTCACCCTGGAAGAGGGCGCGACCGAGCACATCGGCCTCGACCACCTCCCCCACGTCAGCACCTTCATCGCCGACTGGGTCGCCGACACCTTCGCCGAGCTGGCGAGCCGGTCCGCTCGGACGGAGGCGTCATCGTGAGCATGCTGTTCATCAAGCTCCCGGTGCGGAACCTGTCGGCGGCCCGATCGTTCTACGAGACCCTCGGCTCCCCGGATCGAGGAGCACTCCTCCGACGAGGAGACCGCCTCCGTCGTCCTGGACGACGACGTCGCGCTCGTCCTGCACACCCGCGACCGCTTCAGCGACCTCGTGCCCGGCGAAGCGGGAGACCCCTCGCGCGGGCCGACGGCGGTGCACTGCCTGACCGTGGACAGCCGCACGGCGGTCGACGACCTCGTCGCCAAGGCCGTGGCCGCCGGCGGCCGGTCCGGACCCACGCGAGCGGAGGACGCCCGCTACGCCGGCACCTTCTCCGACCCGGACGGCAACGTCTGGGAGGCCGTCTGGATGGACCAACTGCACGTCATCAACTGACCAGGCTCCGTCTCGGCTGCGGTGACCCCGCGCCCCGGAGCTCGATTCGGCCGTCGTCCGGCAACGGTGGACCGGCCGGTCACATCGGGACGCCGTACCGCAGTCGAGGAGCCAGGTGCGGCGGCTCGCGATCGCACGAGGGTTGGCGCAGGGGACGCGGTTCCCCGCCACTGGGCCGGACGGGCGCTCGGCGTCATGTCCGGCACGTCCGGTTCATTTCGAGTGAAGGAGACAGGAATGCCCGGCCCCGAAGTGATCGAGACCCGCGTCGGCATCGTGGGCGGAGGGCCCGGCCGGGCTGATGCTCTCCCACCTGCTCGCCGGCTCCGGCATCGACAACGTGGTGGTGGACAACCGCGACCACGAGACCATCCGGACCACGCACCGTGCCGGGATCCTCGAGCACGGCAGTGTCAACCTGCTGGTGGAGTACGGGGTCTCGGACCGGGTGCTCACCGCCGGGCACAAGCACGAGGGCATCGACCTGCGGTTCGGCGGGCAGAGCCACCGCATCGACTTTCCCGACCTGGTGGGCGAGGCGGTGTGGCTCTATCCGCAGAACGAGGTGTTCGTCGACCTCGCCGCGGCCCGTCGACGGGACGGCGGCGACGTCCGATTCGGCGTGTCGGACACCGCCGTCCGCGACCTGGCCGGCACACCGCACATCTCGTTCACCGACGCCGACAGCGCGCCCAGGGAGATCCACGCGGAGATCCTGGTCGGCGCCGACGGCTCGCAGGGCATCACCAAGTGGGCCATCCCGGCCGAGCACCGCACCGACAACTTCATCGAGTACCCCTTCGCCTGGTTCGGCATCCTCTGCGAGGCACCACCCAGCGCCGAGGAGCTCATCTACGCCCACTCCCGGCACGGCTTCGCGCTGATCAGCCAGCGCGACGCGAACATCCAGCGGATGTACTTCCAGTGCTCCCCCGACGAGGACGCCGCCGCGTGGTCGGAGGACCCGGTCTGGGCCGAGCTGCAGAAGCGGGTGGACGGCCCGGACGGCCTCGCGCTGCAGCAGGGGAAGATCATCGACAAGACCGTGCTGAGGTTCCGCAGCTACGTCTGCGAACCCATGCGCTACGGCAACCTCTTCCTCGCCGGGGACGCCGGCCACACCGTGCCCCCGTCCGGCGCCAAGGGCCTCAACCTCGCATTCGCCGACGCCCGGGTGCTGTTCGAGGGCATCCAGTCCTGGGCTGCTACTGGCTCCCGCGACCTGCTCGACCGGTATGGCGAACGCGCCCTGGATCGCGTGTGGAGGGCGCAGAACTTCTCCTACTGGATGACCTCCATGCTGCACACCCGCCCCGGGGCTAACCCGTTCGAGCACAAGCGCCAGCTCGGCGAGCTCACCGCCGTGGTCAACTCCCGTCACGGGTCGGCCTACCTCGCCGAGGCCTACACCGGCTGGCCGGCTCACCGAGCGCACGGTCACACCGCCAGGTCCAAGCGCTTCATACCGATCTCCGAGCCGGCCGAACGGTTGCTCCGCCGCGTCCACGCCGCCCAGGCAGAGGAACGACGGCTGGCCGACACGGCATGGCGGCAGACCGGATCCGTCTTCACCAGCGAGTTCGGGGAGCCTTGCGATCCCCGTGACGCCTTTCGGGCCCTTCGCGCCGCCGCGACGAAGGCAGGCCTCTCGCACGCCGGGCCGCACACACTCCGCCACTCGGCGGCCAGGGTGATGCTCACGAAAGGTGTCCCGCTCAAGGTCATCTCGGACATCCTCGGCCACTCGTCGATCGCGATCACCGGCGACATCTACGGTCACGTCTCCCCCGACGTCGCCCGCCAAGCCATGGACACGCTCGGCGACGCCTTCGACCGGGTCCATCGCGCCACCACACCGAGCGGCCGTCGCTCTCCGTGACCGTCGAACCCGTCACAACGAGCCACCACGGCCTCGACCCGGCTTGCAGCAGCGAGTCGCGGAGAACTTAGGGTCGGCTGATGGCGGTCAAACCGCCCAAGAGAACGGTCAGGGGCCGTCCCGGATCTCTCCGGACACGGCCCCTGAGCTGCGGTTTCCCGCTGTCGGGCTGACAGGATTTGAACCTGCGACCCCTTGACCCCCAGTCAAGTGCGCTACCAAGCTGCGCTACAGCCCGAGCGCCGGGCGGCTCGCACCACCCGATCGCTGCGTAGAGCAGGTTACCGCACCCGGGATCGCCGTCCGACCGGTGGTCAGCTGCCCGCCGCCACCGTGTCCCGGTCGCCGGCCAGCACGTCGCGCAGCCGCGCGGCGACCGCGTCGACGTCCGGCGGCGGGCCGTACCCGGCGTCGAGGAAGCTGCCGTGGTCACCGGGGAAGACGACGGCCGACGTCCCCAGCCGCTCGGCCAGGGCGAGGCCGCCGCGGTGCGCCAACTGCCCGGCCGAGCCCTCCCCGACCGCGGGGACGATCCGGGTCGATGTGCGCTGCAGCGCCTCGACGTCGTGCTCGTGCGAGGTGCAGGTCAGCAGGTTCTGCGCGAGCAGAACGTCGTCCCGCGCGCCGTCGTCCTCGGCCGGCAGGCCGAAGGCCGCGGGGTCGGGGCCGGGCTGCTCGGCGTAGTCCGCGGTCACCGGACCGGAGTGCATCACCAGCCGGATGAACGCGGCCATCCCGGCGCCGTACCCGGCGCGCCGGTAGGCCTCGGTGACGTGCCGGGTCGCGGCCAGCGCCGGCCCGCGGTCGGGCAGCAGCTGCACCGCCGGCGGCTCGTGCGCGACCAGGGTGCGCACCTGCCCGGGGTGGCGGGCGACGAGCACCAGCGCGTTGACCGCTCCCCCGCTGCTGGCGAAGACGTCGACCGGCCCGGCGCCGAGCGCGTCGATCAGCCGAGACAGGTCGTCGGCGTGCTCCTCGGGCGTGGTCTCGGTCGCGCCGTCGGTGCGCCGGCTGCGCTCGGCCCCGCGCGGGTCGTAGGTGACCACCGTCCGGTCGGGGAAGCGCTCGGCCAGCGCGGCGAAGCCCGAGGCGCCCATCGGCGAGCCGATGAGCAGCAACGGCGGCTCGGCGGCCGAGGAGCCGGGCCGGACGTCGTAGGCGAGGACGGCGCCGGCCGTCTCCAGGGTGTGCGTCTGCGGTGCGCTCATGCCTCTGGGACCGGCCCCGGGCGCCGGACTCATCGGTCAGCCCCTCGGGCGCTCGCTCCCCCGGCCCTCGCGGACCTTCACCGAGATCTCGATCGGCGTCCCGTGGAAGCCGAACCGCTCGCGCAGCTTGCGCTCCAGGAACCGCCGGTAGCCGGCCTCGAGGAACCCGGTCGAGAAGACGACGAACCGCGGCGGGCGGACGTCGGCCTGCGTCACGTACTTGATCTTCGGGGCGCGGCCCCCGCGGGCCGGCGGCGGCGTCTCCTGCACGAGCGCGCGGACGTACGTGTTGAGCTCCGCCGTCGGCACCCGGGTCTCCCACGAGGCCAGCGCCTCGCGCAGGTGCTGGGCCAGCTTGTCCACGCCGCGGCCGGTCTTGGCCGAGATGTTCACCCGCGACGCCCACTTCACCCGGGCCAGGTCGCGCTCGATCTCGCGCTCCAGCTGCAGGCGGCGGTCCTCGTCGAGGGTGTCCCACTTGTTGAACGCGATGACCAGCGCGCGGCCGGCCTCGATGACCTGGGTGATCACCCGCTGGTCCTGCTCGCTGACCACCTCGTCGGCGGCCAGCAGGACGACGGCGACCTCGGCGGCCTGGATGGCGGCCTCGGTGCGCAGGCTGGCGTAGTACTCCATGCCGCTGGCGGTGTTGACCTTGCGGCGCAGCCCGGCGGTGTCGACGAAGCGCCACTCCTCGCCGCCCAGGGTGACGATCGAGTCGACGGGGTCGACGGTGGTGCCGGCGACCGAGTCCACGACCGAGCGTTCCTCGCGCGCCACCCGGTTGATGAGGCTGGACTTGCCGACGTTGGGCCGGCCGACCAGCGCCACCCGACGGGGCCCGCCCTCGTCCTCCTGCTCCCGCGGGGCCTCGGGCAGCGCGTCGAGCACCAGGTCGAGCAGGTCGCCGCTGGCGCGGCCGTGCAGCGCGCTGACCGGCTGCGGCTCGCCCAGCCCGAGCGACCACAGCTCCGCGGCGTTGGCCTCGCTGCGCTCGTCGTCGACCTTGTTGGCCACCAGGATCACCGGCCGGTCGCTGCGGCGCAGGATCCGCGCGGCGGCCAGGTCGGTGTCGGTGGCACCCACCTGGCTGTCGACGACGAACGCGATGACGTCGGCGGTCTTCATCGCGTACTCGGCCTGGCGGGTGATCGACGCGCCCAGCCCGCTGGCCTTGGGGTCCCAGCCGCCGGTGTCGACGACGGTGAACCGCTTGCCGTTCCACAGCGCCTCGTAGGCGATGCGGTCGCGGGTGACGCCAGGGGTGTCCTGGACGACGGCGGCGCGGCGGCCCAGGAACCGGTTGACCAGCGTGGACTTGCCGACGTTGGGCCGGCCGACGATCGCCACGACCGGCAGCGGCCCGGTCTGCTCGGTCACCGCGAGGCCCCCACCGTCGTGAGCGCCAGCTCGACGACCCGGTCGACGACGCCCTCGCGGTCCAGGTGCGTGCTGTCCACGACGACGGCGTCCTCCGCCGGGCGCAGCGGGCTGTCGGCGCGGCTGCTGTCGTACTCGTCGCGGCGGCGCAGGTCGGCGGCGAGGTCGGCGATCTCCTCGGGCGTGGTGAGGCCGAGCTGGGCGGCCCGCCGCTGGGCGCGGGCCTCGGGGGCGGCGGTCAGGTAGACCTTCAGCGTCGCGTCGGGCAGGACGACGGTGCCGATGTCGCGGCCCTCGACGACGACCGCGTCGGCCGCCGACACCAGCGCGCGCTGCTGGTCGACCAGCCGCCGGCGCACCGAGGGCACCGCCGAGACCGCCGAGACCGCGCGGGTGACCTCGGCGCCGCGGATGCGCACGGCGACGTCCACGCCGTCGACCTCGACCAGCTCGGTGCCGGCCGCCGTCCCGACCTCGATGCGGGCCGCGGCGACGGCGGCGGCCACGGCCTCGGCGTCCTCCGGGTCCACCCCGGCGTCGAGGACGGCGACGGTGGCGGCGCGGTACATCGCGCCGGTGTCCAGGTAGGCCGCGCCCAGCTTCGAGGCGACGGCCCGCGCGACGCTGGACTTGCCCGTCCCCGACGGACCGTCCAGCGCGATCTGCCCGGTGAAGGCCGGGCTCACTGGGCGATCACCCCGCACAGTGGTGTCCGCTCGTCCCTCGCTCACTGTGCGATGTCCCGTCGCAGCGCCACGGCCCCGCGCAGGTACACGTGCTGCACCTCGGCACGCGGCCGGTCGGTCTCCACGTGCGCCATCAGCCGCAGCACCCGCGGCAGCGCGTGCGGGACCCCGATCTCGGTGGCGCACATCAGCGGCACGTCCCCGAAGCCGAGCTCGCGGGCGGCCAGCGCGGGGAACTCCGAGACCAGGTCGGGGGTGGCGGTGAACAGGATGCTGATGACGTCGTCGTGCTCCAGCTGGTTGCGTTCCATGACCGCGGTGACCAGCTCACGGGTCGCGTCGAGGACCAGCTCCCGCTCGTCGGCGTCCACCTGCGTCGCGCCCCGGATGGCTCGGACGGCCACTACCACTCTCCTCGATCGGTGCGGGGCCCGGATCGCCGTGCCCCTCGGTCGAGTCTAGGGACCGCCCGCAGCAGCCGACGGGCGGTGCGGATCAGCGCAGCCGCGGCGCGGTGAGCTCGCGGACCTCCGCGTACTGGGCCCGCACGTGCGGGACCGGGTCGGCCTCGTACCGCTCGGTGCCCGGCCGGGACCACTCCGGCGGCGCCGCCCCACCGGCGAGCACCCAGGCCGCCTGCCGGGCGGCGCCGTCGGCGACGTACTCCCCCGGCGGGGGCGCGAGCACCGGCACCCCGAGGATGGCGGGGGCGATCCGGCGGACCGCCTCCGACCGCGCCCCGCCGCCGACCAGCAGCACCCGGCGCACCGGGGTGCCGGTCGCGGCGACGGCGTCCAGCCCGTCGGCCAGCCCGCACAGCAGCCCCTCGACGGCGGCGCGGGCCAGGTGCGCGGGCTCCGCGGTCGCCAGGGTGAGGCCGTGCAGCGCGCCGGTGGAGTCCGGCCGGTCCGGCGTCCGCTCGCCCTCCAGGTAGGGCACCAGCACCAGGCCGCCGGCGCCGGGCGGCGCGGACAGCGCCAGCCGGGACAGCTCGTCGAGGCCCACCCCGAGCAGCCGGGCGGTGGCGTCGAGCACCCGGGCGGCGTTGAGGGTGGCGATCAGCGGCAGGAAGTTGCCGGTGGCGTCGGCGAACCCGGCGACGGTCCCCGTGGGGTCGGCCGCCGGGGTGGTCGAGACGATCGACACCACCCCGGAGGTGCCGATCGAGCAGACGACGTCCCCGGGCTCGGCGGCCAGGCCGAGCGCGGCGGCGGCGTTGTCCCCGGACCCTGGCCCGAGCACGACGCCGTCGGGCGTCGAGCCGGCGGCCTCGGCCGGGCCCAGCACCCGGGGGACGACGGCGCCGTGGCCGAGCGCGCGCTGCAGCAGGTCGGGGCGGTACTCCCCCGTCGCCGCGGACCAGTAGCCGGTGCCGCTGGCGTCCCCGCGGTCGGTGACCAGCGCGTCGAGGGCCGGCGAGCCCGCCAGCCGCCAGGTCAGCCAGTCGTGCGGCAGGCAGACCGCGGCGGTGCGGGCGGCGTTCGCGGGCTCGGCGTCGGCCAGCCAGCGCAGCTTGGTCACCGTGAAGGAGGCGACCGGTACCAGGCCCACCGCGTCGGCCCACGCCTGACCGCCGCCGAGCTCGGCGGTGAGGTCGCGGGCAGCACCCGCCGAGCGGGTGTCGTTCCACAGCAGCGCCGGACGGACCACCGCGCCGTCGTCGTCCAGGCAGACCATGCCGTGCTGCTGGCCGCCGACGGCGATGGCCGCGACGTCGTCCAGCCCGCCGGCCTGCGCGAGCGCCCGGTCCAGGGCCGCCGCCCAGGCGACCGGGTCGACCTCGGTGCCGTCCGGGTGCGGCGCGCGCCCCTCGCGGACCAGCGCGCCGGAGGCGGCGTCCCGGACGACGACCTTGCACGCCTGGGTCGAGGAGTCGACCCCCGCGACCAGCGCCATCAGCGGGCGCCGAGCAGGTGCTCCACCGCCAGCTGGGACAGCCGCACCTGACCGCCGGGGCGGGCACCGGCGGCCTCGGCGTCGAACTCCTCGAACGCCGCGGGGTCGGCCAGCAGGTCCGCGTACGTCTCGCCGTCGGCCAGCGTCGGCTGCGCCAGCTCGGGCACCTGCGCCGCGGCCAGGGCGTCGGCCACCTCCGGGTCGGCGCGGAAGGCCGCCGCGCGCTCCTTGAGCAGCAGGTAGGTGCGCATGTTGGCCGCGGCTGAGGCCCACACGCCGTCGGCGTCCTCGGTGCGCAGCGGCTTGTAGTCGAAGTGCCGGGGGCCGTCGTACGCGGGCCCGCCGTTCGGGCCGCCGTGCTCGAGCAGGTCGACGGTGGCGAAGGCCGAGAGCAGGTCGCCGTGGCCGAAGACGAGGTCCTGGTCGTACTTGATGCCGTGCTGGCCGTTGAGGTCGATGTGGAAGAGCTTGCCCTGCCACAGCGCCTGGGCGATGCCGTGCGTGAAGTTCAGCCCGGCCATCTGCTCGTGCCCCACCTCGGGGTTCAGCCCCACCAGGTCGGCGTGCTCGAGGGTGGCGATGAACGCCAGGGCGTGCCCGATGGTGGGCAGGAAGATGTCGCCGCGCGGCTCGTTGGGCTTGGGCTCGAGGGCGAAGCGCAGGCCGTAGCCGCGGTCCTCCGAGTACTGCGCGAGGGTGTCGATGCCCTCGCGGTAGCGGTCCAGCGCGGCGCGCAGGTCCTTGGCGGAGTCGACCTCGGCGCCCTCGCGGCCGCCCCACAGCACGTAGGTCCGCGCGCCCAACTCCGCCGCGAGGTCCATGTTCCGCATGACCTTGCGCAGCGCGTACCGGCGGACGCCGCGGTCGTTGGCGGTGAGCGCGCCCTCCTTGAACACCGGGTGGGTGAACAGGTTCGTCGTGGCCATGGGGACGACGAGACCCGTCTCCTCGAGCGCCGCCTTGAAGCGCTCGACGTGCTTGGCGCGCTCGGCGTCGTCGCTGCCGAACGGGATGAGGTCGTCGTCGTGGAAGGTGACGCCGTGGGCGCCTAGCTCGGCCAGGCGGTGCACGCTCTCGACCGGGTCCAGCGCCGGGCGGGTGGCGTCGCCGAAGGGGTCGCGGGCCTGCCACCCCACCGTCCAGAGGCCGAAGGTGAACCGGTCGTCCTTGGTGGGCTGCGGCGCGGTCATGCGATCTCCCTCGATCGGGTTTTGTTCTTTCGTAGAACATAATGCAGAGGTGCCGCTAACCTCAAGAGGTGGAGACCCGGGCGCGGCAGTCGACGCTGCGCAGCAGCAACCTCGCCCTCGTGCTGCGCACCGTCTGCGCCGCCGACGGACCGCTGTCGCGCGCCGACGTCGCCGTCCGCACCGGGACGACGCGGGCCACCGCCGCCCGGCTGGTCGACGAGCTCGTCGCCGGGGGTCTGCTCGACGAGGGCGAGCGGCTGGCCCTCCCCCGGCGCGGCCGACCGGCCACCCCGCTGCTGCCCGGCGCGCGGATCGGCGCCCTCGGCCTGCAGGTGGACGCCGGGCTGCTCGCCGCCCGCGTGCTCGACCTGCGCGGCCGGGTGGTCGCCGAGCGGGTCGAGGAGGACGACCTGGTCGGCAGCGACCCGGTGCGCACGCTGGGCCGGCTGGGCGCGCTCACCACCGGTCTCGTGGCCGGGCTGCCTGCCGGGCTCCGGCTGGCGGGCGCGGGCCTCGCGCTGCCGGGCCTGGTGGACGGCGACCTGCTGCTGCGCGCGCCGAACCTCGGGTGGTCCGACCTGGCCGCCGTCGACCTGCTCGGCGCCCACCTGCCGGACGGCCTGCGCCCGGTGCTGGGCAACGAGGCCGACCTGGCCGCGCGCACCGTGGCCGAGACCGCGCCGGGCCGCCCCGGGCCGCTGCGCGACTTCCTCTACGTCTCCGGGCAGATCGGCATCGGCGGCGCCGCCGTCCTGGGCGGGCGGGTGGTGACCGGCAGCGCCGGCTGGGCGGGCGAGGTGGGGCACGTGTGCGTGGACCCCGAGGGGCCGGCCTGTCGCTGCGGCTCGACCGGCTGCCTGGAGCAGTACGCCGGGCGGCACGCGCTGCTGGCCGCCGCCGGGCTGCCGCTGGACACCCCGCCCGCGGAGGTGGTGGCCCGCGCCTCCGCCGGGGACGCCGACGTCCGGCGGGCCCTCGACGCCGCGGCCCGCGCGCTGGGCGTCGCGCTGGCCGGCGTGGTCAACGTGCTCGACCTGCCGGCCGTCGTCCTCGGTGGGCACCTGGCGGCGCTCGCCGGCCCGCTGCGCCCCCGGCTGGAGGAGCTGCTGGGCCGGCGGGTGCTCTCGGCGCGGTGGCGGCGTCCGGTGGTGGCGGCGGTTCCCGGTACGCCGGCTGCGGGCGCGACCGGTGCGGCGCTGCGGGCGCTGGGCGACGTCCTGGCCGACCCGGTGCGCTGGGCGGCATAGAGCCTGCTCGGGAACTCAGCCGGGCGCGGCCTGCCGGAGTCGTGCGGCCCTCCGGGTGAGGTGGTCGCGCTCGGCCGTGTTCGACGCCGCCCGCGCCGCCGCGGCGTAGAGGTCGGCCGCCTCGGCGAGCCGGCCAGCCTTCTCGTGCAGGTACGCCGCGGCGGCGGTGTGCCGGGGGAGCTCCGGGTCGAGCTCGGCCAGGGCGGCCAGCCCCGCCGGCGCGCCGTCCGCCTCCCCGACCGCCACGGCGCGGTTGAGCCGGGCCACGGCGGAGCCGGTGAGGGCCACGAGCTCGTCGTACCACTCCACGATCTGCACCCAGTCGGTCTCCTCGAACCGCCGCGCGTCGGCGTGCAGGGCGGCGATCGCCGCCTGGGCCTGGTACTCACCGAGCCGGTCCCGGGCGAGTGCGGCCTGCAGGATCCCCACGCCCTCGGCGATCAGCGCGGTGTCCCACCGGGACCGGTCCTGCTCGGCGAGCGGGACCAGCCGGCCGGCGGCGTCGGTGCGCGCGGCGCGGCGCGCGTGGTGCAGCAGCATGAGCGCGAGCAGGCCGGCGACCTCGGGGTCGTCGGCCGCCGCCGCCAGCTGCCGGGTCACCCGGATCGCCTCAGCGGCCAGGTCGACCGCGCCGGAGTGCCCCTCGTTGTAGATCAGGTAGAGCACCCGCAGCACCGTCGGCAGGTCGCCCGGCTGGTCCAGCGACACCTCCGCGATGCGCCGCTTGGCCCGGCTGATCCGCTGGGCCATCGTCGCCTCCGGCACGAGGTGGGCCTCGGCGATCTGCCGGGTGGTCAGCCCGCCGACGGCGCGCAGCGTGAGCGCCACCGCCGCCGCGGGGGGCAACGACGGGTGCGCGCACAGGAAGTACAGGCGCAGGGTGTCGTCGACCGCGGGTACCGGTCCCTGCGGCGGCTCCAGGTCGAGGGCGACCTCGCGGGCGGAGCGGGCCTGCTCGGACCGGCGCAGGTCCAGGTACTTGCGCCACGACACCGTGACCAGCCACCCCTTGGCGTCCCGCGGCGGGTCCGCGGGCCAGGTCCGGAGAGCGGTGACCAGCGCCTCCTGGACGGCGTCCTCGGCCGACGCGAAGTCCGCTCCGCGCCGGACGAGGACGCCGATCACCTGGGGGATCAGTTCCCGCAGCCGCGACTCGTCCATCCCGGCGTCCGGTGCCGCCGTCCGGTCACTCGGTGACCGGAGGCCGGCCGCCGAGGAAGGGCCGCACCTCCAGCCACTCGTGGATCGGCCGCCCGCCGGCCCCGGGCGCGGCCGACAGCTCCCCGGCCAGCTCGACGGCGCGGTCCCAGGAGTCGACGTCGACGACCATCCAGCCGGCGATCAGGTCCTTGGTCTCGGCGAACGGACCGTCGGTGACCGGCGGCCGCCCCGCGCCGTCGTACCGGACCCACGCACCCTCGGGCGCCAGCGCCTGCCCGTCGACGTACTCACCGGACTCCTCGAGCCGCTTGGCGAAGTCCTGCATGTACGCCACGTGGGCGTCGATCTCCTCGGGTGTCCACCGGTCCATCGGCACGTCGTTCACGGCTGCGGGCGCGCCCCGGTAGTGCTTGAGCAGCAGGTACCTGGCCATCGGATCTCCCTCGTGCGGTGCGGCCCATCGTGGCCGCCTCACCCCGGGGACGGAGCCGACGCCGCCGTCTCGACACCGCCGGACGCCGGGCATCGTCGCCGCGAGCTAGAGGCCGACGGCCTCCTTCAGCGCGCCGACCTCGGCGCGGGTGAGCCGGCGGATCGATCCGCTGCGCATCCGCTCGAGCTTGACCGGGCCGACCGCGGTGCGGGTCAGCCGGGACACCGGCAGCCCGACGTGGGCCAGCAGCCGCCGCACGATGTGCTTGCGGCCCTCGTGCAGCACCACCTCGACGACCGACTGGCCGGCGTGGGTGTCCACGACGCGGAAGGAGTCGACCTTGACCGGGCCGTCCTCGAGCTCCACCCCGGCACGCAGCCGGCGGGCCATGTCGCGCGGCACCGAGCCGGACACCTGCGCGAGGTAGGTCTTCTTGACCTCGTAGGACGGGTGGGCCAGGCGGTGGGCCAGCTCGCCGTCGTTGGTGACCAGCAGCAGGCCCTCGGTGTCCTGGTCCAGCCGGCCGACGTGCACCAGGCCGGGCGCCAGGTCGCCGACCATGTCGCCGACGGTCGGCCGGTTGCGGTCGTCGCTCATCGCGGTGATGACGCCGGCGGGCTTGTTGAGCGCGTAGGTGACGCGGTCGTCGCGCAGCTCGATGCGGCTGCCGTCGACGGCGATCTTGTCGCGCTCCGGGTCGACCCGCATGCCCTGCACGGTCACGACCTTGCCGTTCACGCTGATCCGGCCCTGGTCGACCATGTTCTCCACGACGCGGCGGGAGCCGACACCGGCGCGGGCGAGCACCTTCTGCAGCCGCTCCCCCTCGGCCGAGGCGTCCGTGCCGCGGCGGCCCCGGTCACCGGGGTGGGCGGGGGCGAGCTCCATGTCCTCCGACCACCCGTCGCCGGGGCCGGAGGTCGTCTCGTCGTGCGGGGCGGTGTCCATCGCCGTCCAGTCTCCCACCCGGCGTGGCGCCGCTCCCGGCCGCCGCCCTGCCGGCAGGTTCCCCGCTCTGCCGGCCCGATCCCGCCCGCAGAGCAGCGGATCCGCCCGCAGAGCCATCCACCGCTCCCCCGACCGGGCGGACATCGGGCGGTGACGTCGCCGCGCGACGCGGGGTGTGCGACTGCCGACTCTCGCGCCGTTCCTGTCGCTCCCGCGCTGTTGCACCGGCGCGTGGACGGCGGGAACGGCGGGAGAGTGCCGGGGTGGCCGGTGTTCAGGCGTCGGGGTGCTCGTCCAGCACCGACGACGTCTCGGGCAGCAGCGGACCGAGCTCGGGCAGCTCCTCGAGGCTCTCCAGGCCCAGCCGCTCGAGGAACAGCGGGGTCGTCGCGTACAGCCCGCCGCCGCTGTCGGGGTCCGTGCCCACCTCGGACACCAGCCCGCGGGTGATCAGCGTCCGCATCACGCCGTCCACCCCGACGCCGCGGATCGCCGACACCCGGGCGCGGGTCACCGGCTGCCGGTAGGCGATGACGGCGAGGGTCTCCAGCGCCGCCTGGGTGAGCCGGCTGCGCTGCCCGTCGACCAGGTAGCGCTCCACGACGCCGGCGTGCTCCTCCCGCGTGTAGAGCCGCCACCCCTCCCCCACCCGGCGCAGCGTGATCCCGGCGCCGCGCTCGTCGTAGGACGCCGCCAGCGCCACCAGCTCGGCGCGCACCCGCGGCACCGGGCAGCGCAGCGCAGCGGCCAGCGTGACCTCGTCGACCGGGGTGTCGACGACGAACAGCAGCGCCTCCAGCCCGCCCCGCAGCGCGGCCGGGTCGAGGTCGGGGTCCGGCTCCGGCTCCGGTGCGGGCTCCGGGTCCGGCTCCGGGGCGGCGGCCACCGGCGGGGCGAGGGGCGCCGGCTCCTCGACCGGGGCGGGCTCGGCCACCGGCGCCGGCCGCTCGGCGACCCGGGCGGCCAGCTCCGCGGCGACGGCGTCCCAGGTGGCGGCGTCCGCGCCGTCGCGCTGCTCGGCCTGCTCACGGGTGGCGGCCAGCTCCGCGGCCAGCGCGTCCCACGAGATCGGCGGCCGCTCGTCCTCCGTCACGCGTACTCCCCGTCGACGAGGACCTCGGGCCCGGGATCGGCACCGCCGACCCAGCGCACGTGCAGCTCGCCGAGCGGCGCCAGCTGCTCGAAGACCACGCGCTGCTGGCGGTAGAGCTCCAGCAGGGCGAGGAACCGGGCCACCACCTCGAGGGTGTGCCCGCAGTCGGCGGTCAGCGTCCGGAAGCTCGCCGTCCCCGCGGCACGGAGCCGGTCGCGGACCAGCACCAGCTGCTCGGAGACGCTCACCGCGGGTGCGTGCAGGTGCGCGACGCCGACCGTCGGCGGCACCTTCGGCGTGAGCGCCGTGGTCGCCAGCGCGGCGAACTGCTCGGGGGTGACGCCGAGCAGCACCTCGGGCAGCAGCTCGGCGAAACGCGGTTCGAGCGCGACGTCGCGCGGGAAGCGGCGGACCGCGCCGGCCTCCCGCTCGCGCAGGAACGCGGCCGCCTGCTTGTAGGCGCGGTACTGCAGCAGCCGGGCGAAGAGCAGGTCGCGCGCCTCGAGCAGCTCGAGGTCCTCGTCGTCCTCCACCTCGGCGGCGGGCAGCAGGCGCGCGGCCTTGAGGTCGAGCAGGGTGGCCGCGACGACGAGGAACTCGCTGGCCTGGTCGAGGTCCAACTCGTCACCCAGCGCCCGCAGGTGGGCGATGAACTCGTCGGTCACCTGGGACAGCGCGATCTCGGTGATGTCGAGCTTGTGCTTGCCGATCAGCTGCAGCAGCAGGTCGAACGGGCCCTCGAAGTTCGTCAGCCGGACGGTGAACCGCCCGCTGACGACCCCCGGCGCATCCGTCGCTGTCACACCCTCAGCGTACGAGCGGTCACCGACGGTCCCGGGCTCGCGGACGCACGCGCCGGTGGTCACCGCGGGCCGGGGGTCACTTCGCCTTGAGCCGGGAGACGAGCACCGAGTCCTCGCCGCGCTCGGCGAGGTCGGCGAGCAGCACGCTGATCGCCTCGCGGACGATGCGGCCGCGGTCGGCCGCGACGCCGTGCTGGCCGCGCAGCGTGAGCCGCGCGCTCTCCAGCGCCAGCAGCTCCTCGGCGGAGATGTAGACGGTGATCTTCTCGTCGTGCTTGACGCGCTCGGTGCGCTGCGCCTTGCCGCGGGTGGGGCGGACCGGCGTTCCCGCCGGGGCCGGCGCGGGCTCGCGGAAGGACGCCAGCGGGTCGGCGTCGTCCGCACCCCCGGGGACCAGCGTGAGCGGCGGGACCGTCTCGGGCGAGCCGTCCGCACGGCGGGCCGGGCCGCCGCGCAGCGCCGGCGAGCTCACCGTGGCGCTGATGCTGGGCAGCTCGGTGACCTCCGGCGCCGGGGCGGCGTCGGTGCGGCGGAAGAGCTCGGCCGCGCCAGGCAGCACAGGACGACGCGTCACAGCGCCAGGACCTCCTTGGCCAGGTCGCGGTAGGCCGACGCGCCCGAGGACGTCGGCGCCCAGGTGGTGATCGGCTGACCGGCGACCGTGGTCTCCGGGAAGCGCACCGTCCGCTGGATGACGGTCTGGAACACCGTGTCCCCGAAGGCCTCGACGACCCGGCTGAACACCTCGCGGCAGTGCACGGTGCGCGCGTCGTACATCGTGGCGAGGATCCCGGAGATCTCCAGCTCGGGGTTGAGCCGCTCCTTGACCTTCTCGATGGTGTCGACGAGCAGGGCCACGCCGCGGAGCGAGAAGAACTCGCACTCCAGCGGGATGACGACGCCCTGCGCGGCGGTCAGCGCGTTGACCGTGAGCAGGCCGAGCGAGGGCTGGCAGTCGATGAGGATGTAGTCGTACTCGTCCCGGACGTCGGCGAGCACCCGCATCAGCGTCTGCTCCCGCGCCACCTCGCTGACCAGCTGCACCTCGGCGGCGGAGAGGTCGATGTTGCTCGGCACCAGGTCGAGACCCGCGATGTCGGTGGGGACCCGCACGTCCTTCAGCGAGGTCCGCCGCTCCATGAGGGCGTTGTAGATCGTCCGGTCGAGGTTCTGCGCCGGGACGCCGAGGCCCACCGACAGCGCGCCCTGCGGGTCGAGGTCGATGAGCAGGACCTTGCGGCCGTACTCCACCAGCGCGGCACCCAGGTTGATGGTCGACGTCGTCTTGCCGACGCCGCCCTTCTGGTTGCACATCGCGATGATGCGCGCGGGGCCGTGCTGCGTCAGGGGCTTGGGGTCCGGCAGCCGGCGCATGCGCGCTCGGGCCGGGTCCAGCCGCGAGGCGGCGGCACCCATCTCGGGCTCGGGGTCGGTCGGGAGCGCGAAGGCCTGACCGGCCGCGTCCCCTCGGATCGCCATCGCTGTCGTGTCCTCCACCTCGTGCCCGTTCCGGCTCGCACCGGGTGCGGCAGCCGTTCTGCCCGCGCGGGATGCACCGACGGTAGGGACGTGGACACGCTTCACCCAGGAGGCACGCCGCATGTCGTGTCGACTTGGCGACCAGTGACAACACACGCGCCACAAGCCCGCGGACCGGCTGGCAGAAGTCGCCGAGGGCTCAGGCCTGCCACTGTCAGGTGAGGGCGCGCGGGTGGCTGCCGGCGTACACCTCGCGCAGCCGGTCGACGGTGACGAGCGTGTAGACCTGCGTGGTGGTGACCGAGGCGTGACCGAGCAGCTCCTGCACCACGCGGACGTCGGCGCCGCCGTCGAGCAGGTGGGTGGCGAAGGAGTGCCGCAGCGTGTGCGGCGAGACCTCCGCCGTGAGCCCCGCCCGCTCCGCCGCCGTCCGCAGGATGGTCCAGGCGCTCTGCCGTGACAGCGAGCCGCCGCGGGCGTTGAGGAACAGCGCGCCGCCGCGCACGCCGGTCCGCCCGGCCGCGGCCAGCGCCGGGCGGGCGCGGACCAGGTAGTCCTCCACCGCCTTCAGCGCGTAGGACCCGACCGGCACGATCCGCTGCTTGCCGCCCTTGCCGGCCAGCCGCACCACCGCCTGGCCGCGGTCGAGGTCGTCGACGGCCAGCCCGACCGCCTCGGAGATGCGCGCCCCGGTGCCGTAGAGCAGCTCGAGCAGGGCCCGGTCGCGCAGCCCGCGCGGCCCCTCGAGCGCGCCGGCGGCCTCGATGAGCGCGACCACCGACTCCACCGGGATCGCCTTGGGCAGCCGCCGCGCCGGCGACGGCGGGCGCACCTCGTGGGCGACGTCGTCGGGCACCAGGCCGTCGAGCAGCGCGAACCGGTGCAACCCCCGGACGGCGACCACCGCGCGGGCCGCCGAGGTGGCCGACAGCGGCGGGTGGTCGTCGTCCCCCTGCCGCAGCGCCGCGAGGAACCCGGCGACGTCGGACTCCGCCACCTCGCCCAGCCCGCGCACGCCGGCGGCGTCGAGGAACTCGGTGTAGCGGCGCAGGTCACGCCGGTAGGCGGAGATGGTGTTGGCCGACAGGCCGCGCTCCACGGTGAGGTGGTCGAGGTAGCCGGTGACCACCCGGGCGACGTCGGACGTCGTGGACGTCGTCAGGCTCTGCCCCTGGTCCTGACTCCGCGCGCCGGTCCGCTCCTCGCTCGCTGGCGCTCGCCGCGATGCTCCCGTCGCTGTCGTCAGGACAGCACCTCCTGGAGTCGGACGGCGGTCATGCCGTGGGCGTCGGCGACCTCGGGCAGCACCACCTGGCCGCCGACGACGTTGACCCCGTGCGCGAGCGCCGGGTCGGCGTGGACGGCGGCGACGGTGCCCTCGTTGGCCAGCGCCATGACATAGGGCAGCGTCACGTTGGTCAGCGCGTGCGTCGAGGTGTTCGGCACCGCGCCGGGCATGTTGGCCACGCAGTAGAAGACCGACTCGTGCACCCGGAAGGTCGGGTCGTCGTGCGTGGTGGGGCGGCTGTCCTCGAAGCAGCCGCCCTGGTCGACGGCGATGTCGACCAGCACCGAGCCCGGCTTCATCTGCGCCACCAGGTCGTTGCTCACCAGCGTCGGCGCCTTCGCGCCGGGCACCAGCACCGCCCCGATGACCAGGTCGGCGTCCAGCACCGCGCGCTCGATCTCGTAGGCGTTGGAGGCCACCGTCTGCAGGTGCCCCTGGTAGATGCGGTCGGCGGCGCGCAACTTGTCGACGTCCCTGTCCAGGACGACGACCTCGGCCTGCATGCCGAGGGCGATCGCGGCGGCGTTCATCCCCGACACCCCGGCGCCGATGACGACCACCTTGGCCGCGTAGACCCCCGGCGCGCCGCCGAGCAGCACGCCGCGCCCGCCGTGCGCCCGCTCCAGGCTGTGCGCGCCGACCTGCGGCGCCATCCGGCCGGCCACCTCCGACATCGGGGCGAGCAGCGGCAGCGCGCCGCCGGCGGTCTGGACCGTCTCGTAGGCGATCGCGGTGGTGCCCGAGGTGACCAGGGCGTCGGTGCACTCCTCGGACGCCGCCAGGTGCAGGTAGGTGAACAGCGTCTGGTCCGCGCGCAGCCGGCCGTACTCCTCGGCGACCGGCTCCTTCACCTTGAGCAGCAGGTCGGCGTCGGCCCACACGTCGTCGGCGTCGGCCACGATCTGCGCGCCGGCGGCGGTGAAGTCGGCGTCCGGGATGGACGACCCCTCCCCCGCGCCCCGTTCGACGAGCACCGTGTGCCCGGCCCGCACCAGCTCGGTCACCCCGGCCGGCGTGAGCGCCACCCGGTACTCCCGGTTCTTGACCTCTCGGGGAACCCCGACGCGCATCGTCCGCTCTCCTGGTCCCGGCGGGACGTCCCGAGGGTGACGGGCGCCCCACCGCCTCGTGGGCCTCCCCGGTGGGGGCGCGCCTCGCGCGGAGTCTAGGAGCGCCGGGCCGCCCCGGGGATCACCCGGCGGTGGTGGCGTACCCGCAGGTGGTGACGGCGGCGCTGCACACGTCCTCGTCCTGCTGGCCGGTGCCCCCGCTGGCGCCGAGCGCCCCGACCAGCTGCCCGTCGGCGTAGACCGGGACGGCACCCGGCTGCGGCGTGAAGCGCCCCGCGGTCATCGCGCTCAGCGCGGTGGAGAAGTTCGGCAGGGAGTCCATCTTGGTCTTCTGCCCGGCGCTGGGCATGCCGTAGGCCGCCGCGGTCCACGCCTTGCCCTGGGCGACGTCGGTGGAGATCCACGGTGCGCCGTCGGTGCGCAGCACGGCCACGAGGTGACCCGCGGCGTCCATGACGGCGAAGGACATGGGCACGCCCATCCGGGCGCACTCCTCGCGGGCGGCGGAGAGGAGGGACAGGGCCTGGTCGGAGGTCAGCACGGGTCCAGCCTGCCAGCGCCCCCGGGTGCCCCGCCTGCGGGGCTGCCCGCACCGGCGGAAGGTGGTCGGGTCGCCCGTCTCCCCGGAGGAGTGCCCGTGCCCCTGTACGCCCCGTCCCCCGCACTGCGCGGTCGCCAGCTGGCCGCCGACGTCGGGCTGCTGGCCTGGCTGGTGCTCTGGGTGCTCGTCGCGCGGACGGTCCACGGCGCGGTCCTCGCCCTGGCCGGGCCCGGCCGCGCGGTCGAGGACCTCGGCGCCTCGGTGGCCGGCAGCATGTCCTCGGCCGCGGAGGTCGCCGAGGACGTGCCGGTCGTCGGCGACGAGCTGGCCGCCCCCTTCGACGCGCTCGGCTCCGCCGGCGGGTCGGTCGGCGGCGCGGGACAGGCCGCGCAGGACGCCGTCGGCACGCTGGCCACGGTGCTCGCCGTCGTCCTCGTCGTGCTGCCGGTCGGCTGGGCGCTGCTGCGCTGGCTGCCGTGGCGGCTGGGCTGGGCGCGGGACGCCGGCGCGGCGACGCGGCTGGCCGCGACCGACCCCGACGTCCTCGCCGCCCGGGCGCTGGCCACCGCGCCGCTGCCCCGGCTGGCCGCGCTCCCGCCGGGCACCGCGGACGCCTGGCGGGCCGGCGACCCCGCCGCGACGCACGCGCTGGCCGCCGTGGAACTGGCCCGCCTCGGCCTGCGCGCGGACACCCCCGGCGGGGACGGGGACCGGTTGGGGTTGAGGTGACCCCTGGGACTGCCGATGACCTGTGCGACACCGGGAGGCGCACGTGGCACGGCGGGTACGACGGCGGGGACGCGGGACCGGCACGGTCACCGCGGTGGCGGCTGTCGGGCTGATCGCGTTCAGCGGGCCGGTCACGGAGGTCGCCGCGACGGTGACCGCCTCCCGGACGGCGCTGCCCGCCGTCCCCGCGCCGGCCGCCGCGCTCCCCGGCCCGGTGACCGTGGTCGCGCCGCCCCCCGCCGCGCCGGCCGCCGTCCCGCCGGTGAGCGTCGTGGACATCCCCCGCCCGCGGCCGATCGAGGTGCCGGTGCGGCCCGGCGTCCCCTACGGCGTCCAGCCGGAACTGCGCGTGCCGGAGGCCGCGTGCGGCGGCTACGGCACCCCGCGGCAGATCCTCCCGGGCGTGGTGCCCGGCGTCGCGTCGGCCACGGTCAGCTGGCAGGCCGACGGCTCCGCCGCCGTGCGGCGTTACCGCGTGCAGGCGGTCAGCCAGCGGCTGGTCCCCGGCGTGCAGCCGGAGCCGCCGGCCCTGCTCGCCGCCCAGCCCGACGGCTGCGTGCCGGTCACGGTGAGGTTCGCGGGGCTGGCCTCCGGCGTCCCCTACGTGTTCTGGCTGGAAGAGGAGGTGCCCGACACCTCCGGCGTCCTGCGCTGGGTGCAGGTTGGCACCTCGTCCGCCGTCGTCATCGGCTGACCCCGGCCCCCGGGGGGGGGGGGGGGGGGGGGGGGGGGGGGGGGGGGGGGGGGGGGGGGGGGGGGGGGGGGGGGGGGGGGGGGGGGGGGGGGGGGGGGGGGGGGGG